>NZ_JAAZQW010000013.1:0-63038 GCF_012371415.1 Acinetobacter sp. A3 | reverse complement strand
AGCTAACAAAGGAAAGCCACCTCTAATGGCTGCTTAACCTCTACTTTTAACTTCGGTTATTTATGGGAGGATTACCACTGAACTATATTAAAGTTTTTTCCACGTCATCGCTGTGGTGACATTTGCATGTTTGGCTTTACCAAATACTTTCATTTGGTTATTCGCCGTATTTAAACGCGCCTCAACTTTGTAAACTAGTCCATCATTTGGATCAAGCCATTGCCCTTGAGTAAATTGTTTTGGCGCTGAATTTGCAATTAATCCCTCTAAAGCCTGCATACCTTTAATTGGCTGATTCTTTAAAGCACCTTGGCATTTTGTACATAACCCTGCGTTACTTACACTTGCCGATGATAAATTCTGAGTAATTACGGCACTATATTGCAAAGATTTGGAGTTTTTACGAATCACAATTTCTGCAACATAGTAGCCTGTACGGTCATCAATGACTTTCCATGTACCAATTAATGGATCAAATGGCATGGCATTAACTGGAAAAATAAGCCCGAAACATAGTGCAATTGCACCTAAAAAGTTACGCATCATCATAAATATCAAATTAAGGAGTATAAACAGCACGCTTGTGCAAAATGGGCGCGATTATAGCAATTTATTCAAATTTAAAATAAATTTTTCATAAAAATTAAATATTTATTTGTTATGTGGTTGGTTTTATTTTACTAAAATTGTGATGTATGACTCTTTTTAAACATTTTATTTTTACTGGTTAAAGGATATTTGAATACTTATAGGCTTATTGCCTTGCAGTACTTTTAAGCAAGCTCATTTTAGCTTTCAACATTTAGCGCATTATGGCGTAAACTAGGCTTTCTTTTGATTTGAAAGTCAAAAATTAAAATTTGGCTTTACAAATACAAATCAAACTTTTGTTTTATTCAATTTAGTCTATTCATCTGCACGTTTTAGCTTAAATCTCAGTATTGTTAACAAGGTAAAGTCGCATGCTTAAGTGGTTCGAGAAACTTATAGATCCTTATCCAAATAAAGGTTTGACCGAACCCTTGCCAACCAAGTTTTTTCCTTTTGTTTGGCAAGCTGCTTCAGGCGTGCGTCCATATTTGCTGATACTGGTATTGTGTACAGCTGGGGCTGCTAGTTTTGAAGCCTTATTGTATGCAAAAATTGGCGATTTAGTGACATGGCTTAGCCAAAGCCAGCCAGATACATTTCTTGCACAACATCAGCAGAACTTAACTTTATTGTTTTTTATTTTATTGGCCAATATTTTCTTTGCCAGCGCACAATCTATCGTTAAACACCAAATATTGTATAGCGGCTTTCCAATGCGTTTACGTTGGCGCTTTCATAATTTAATGCTGCAACAAAGTCTGGATTTTTTCCATAACGATTTTGCCGGACGATTATCTGCCAAAGTCATGCAAACAGCTTTGGCAGTACGTGAGTTTTGGGTGATTTTGGGCGATATGCTCGCCTATGTCTTTATTTACTTTATTACAATCAGCATTGTACTTGGTGCAATTTCACCCATACTAATTCTACCGTTACTGGTTTGGTTAGCCTTATTTATTCTTGCAGCGACTTATTTTATTCCACGTTTAAGTAAAGTCTCGAACGAACAAGCCGATGCACGTGCAGTCATGACAGGACGTGTAACCGATGCCTATACCAATATTCAAACGGTAAAACTGTTTGCACATGCAGGCCGTGAAAGCCAATACGCCAAAGCGTCGATGCAAGAATTTATGGTGACCGTGTACAAACAAATGCGTTTAGGCGCTCAATATGAAATCAGCATCAATTTACTGAGTGTGGTGCTATATGTAGGAGTTTTGGGTACTGCAATTTGGCTCTGGCTCAATGGTCGTGCTGAGTTAGGTATTATTGCTGCAACTACAGCCATGATTCTTAAACTGAATAGTATTGCTGAGTTTATGATGTGGCAGACCTCTGCCCTGTTTGAAAATGTCGGAACCATCCAAGATGGTATGAAAACCCTTGGACGTCCAATCGCGATTCAGGACAAAGCCGATGCAAAACCATTACAAGTTGCTCAAGGTGAAATTCAGTTTAAAGATGTAAGTTTTGCCTATAACAGCAAAAATGTGATTGACCAGTTTAATTTAAACATTCGCGCAGGCGAAAAAATAGGAATTGTTGGGCGTTCGGGTGCAGGAAAATCGACCTTAATTCAATTATTGCTACATTTCTATCAGCTGAAACAAGGCACGATTAGCATTGATGGGCAGAATATTGAAGATGTCACTCAAGATAGCCTGCGTAAAAACATCGCCTTAGTTACCCAAGATACTTCATTGCTTCATCGTACCGTTGCAGAGAATATTAAATACGGTCGTCCAGAAGCGACAGATGAAGAAATGTATGAGGCTGTACGTAAAGCCAAAGCTGAAGAATTTATCCCACAATTGACTGATTTACGGGGCAAAAAAGGTTATGAAGCCTACGTGGGTGAACGTGGAGTAAAACTTTCAGGCGGACAGCGCCAGCGTATTGCAATTGCTCGTGTTTTCTTAAAAGATGCACCTATTTTAATTTTAGATGAAGCCACCAGTGCGCTAGATTCTGAAGTGGAAGCGGCAATTCAATCTAGTCTAGATGAGCTAATGCAAGACAAAACGGTGATTGCCATTGCGCACCGACTTTCCACTATTGCGCAGATGGATCGCTTAATTGTGCTCGATCAAGGACGTATTGCAGAACAAGGCACACATGATGAGTTAGTTGCTATGAATGGTATTTATGCGCAATTATGGCAACGTCAAACAGGTGGTTTCTTGATTGAACAAGATAAAATTCTAAAACCATCAGCTGATAAAAATTAGCATCTAAAGCATTATTTATCTTATTCGGGCTTTGATTAAATGCAGATGAATAGCATGAAGTCAAAGCCTGCTTTGTCTAACAATTTTCATAGAATTTCTTTAAATTTCATGCCAAGATGCAAAAGTCATCTGATTATATTTTCGGAGCTAACTCCTAAAAAAGAATGCTGAAAAATAGATGATGATGACGAACGCAAATTAAAATAAAACTTGCAAATGCAATGGAATATGCATGAAAACAATATCAACACGTCAGGAACAAGGTGTTCCTGGAGTATATGGCTTATTGGTTTTAGATGTTGTATCCCGCTGGGGATATAACGCAGATACCCTATTTGCACCATTTCAGCTAAACAGTGAAATGTTGGCAGCCCCTGAATTTCGAATTCCAACACCTGTTGCCAACGAATTAGTCAAACATGCCTTAAAACTGACTGGTGAAAATACGCTGGGCTATCATTTGGGCACACAAATGCGTATTTCCATTCATGGTTTTATTGGTTATGCCATTATGACTGCACATGAAATAAGTGATGCACTGGTATTGGCGAACCGTTTCATTCAGCTGCGTATGCCCTTTTTACAGCTATTTTTTTCGACCTTTGGAGAAAAAGCCAGCCTGCAGTTACAGTGTGATATTCACATGGAGCCTTTGCGCACAGAAATTGCAATTGCCTTAATGATTGGCATGATCACCATGACCAAAGCCATGACAGGCATGCAAGATTTTACAGGTGAAGTCGATTTTGACTTTCCAAAGCCAGAAGGCTTTGACCAATACATGGCTAAATTTCCCTATCATCAATTTCGTTTTGATCAACCTTATTTAGCACTCAGTTTTGATAAGCAATATCTTGGCTTAAAAATGATTAATGCAGATCCAATTGCCAGTCAAATTGCCATTAATCAATGTGAAGCAGAACTTTCTGCCTTGGGCGAACGTCGGCGTATTTCCATGCGTGTACGTGATATTTTGACTCATGCGGAACAACATTATTTAAGTATTGAGCATGTGGCTGACCATCTACACATGTCAGATCGCACCCTAAAGCGACAACTGGCTGCCGAAGGCACCTCTTTTTCAAATTTGGTGGATGAAGTGCGCTATCGGCATGCGACTTCGCTCTTGTCACGTACAGACTATACCCTAGAGCAAATTGCCGATGAGTTAGGCTATAGCGACGTGGCAAATTTTAGTCGTGCCTTTAAACGCTGGAGTGGACGCAGTCCGAGCAATTGGCGTAAAGATCCATATTTATAAACTTTTGTTTTTAGCAAAAAGCATGTATAAAACATGGCAAAAAGATTCGATACAATTTAAGGAGTTATCAAATGAATCACCCTGCAGACTTAAAATATGCAAGCACCCACGAATGGGTACGTATTGAAGGTGATTTGGTCGTCACAGGAATTTCAGACCATGCACAAGATGCTTTGGGCGATTTAGTTTATGTAGAAGCCCCAGAAGTTGGCCAACACGTTACTGCGGGTGATCAAGCTGGCGTAGTAGAATCTGTTAAAACAGCTTCAGATATTCATGCGCCTGTTTCTGGTGAAGTGGTTGAAGTGAATAGCAATTTGGAAGATGATCCTGATTTTGTGAATGATGAACCCTATGGCAAAGGCTGGATTTATAAAATCAAACCAGACAACATTGCAGATGTTGAAAAATTACTTTCTAGCGCTGAATACGAAGCTGGTTTATAAAATTTCAGTTACTCGTAACGGATACATAATTGAAAAATCAGCCTTAGGGCTGATTTTTTTATTCACACAATCTTAATTATCATATATTTATCTTATTGTGATAATTTGCCTATATAAAATTCAATAAAATTAAAGTTTTTCAATCATATTATTAAATAACTGTACTTTTCACATAAGTTGTTTTATTCTATCTTGCATGATAGCGCTGTACTCTGTCTTCAATAACAAATCATCTGCATAACAATGTACGCACAGCGTGATCGCTCCCATTCACAAGCTATAGGTTATTCCCATGTCCTCCGTAAATGCCGAACATTTATGGAATAAGTCGTTTATTCTCTGCTTATTCAATAACTTGTTCTTATTCATATTTTATTTTGCGCAAACGACAATTCTGCCTATTTATATTGTGAATGAGTTGGGGGGCAGTCTGTCACAAGCTGGTCTTGCAATGACCCTGTTCATGCTCTCAGCCATTGCGGTACGTCCATTTAGTGGACTGATTATTGAAAAATTTGGCTATAAAAAGACCTTATATGTGTCTGAAATCCTGTTCTGTTTATGCAGCGTGGCCTATATTTTTGCAGATAATCTACAATTTCTTTTACTTTTACGCTTCTTACATGGAATTTGGTTCAGCATTGTCACTACGGTAACAGTACCTATTGCCAATAATTTTATTCCTGACAGCCGTAAAGGTGAAGGTATGGGCTATTTCTTGGTTTCAGTGAATTTGGGTATTGTCCTTGGGCCATTAATTGGTTTAAGCCTAATTCAATCCATTTCTTATGCCAGTATTTCAACCTTATTATCACTTAGTGTCTGGGTTGGCTTTGCATTTTGTTTAATGATTCCAATAGCGAATAAAAAAACTGATGTAGCACCCGTACCTAAACGTAAATTAGGCTTAAATGATTTTGTCGAGACAAAAGCAATCCCTGTTTCACTAATGGCAATGATGGTGGCATTTTCATACGCCAGTATTATGTCGTTTATTTCAACATTTGCAGAATCACGCCACATGCTGTCTTATGCCAGTTTATTCTTTGTGGTGTTTGCAATTTCAATGATGAGTTTACGCCCCATTACCGGCAAAATTTATGATCGCAAAGGGCCAAGTTATGTGATTTATCCTGCCATTACCCTTTTTGCTTTGGGTTTAATTGTGTTGAGCCAAGTGCAAAGTGTCATCGGTATTATGTTTGCAGCTGTTCTAATTGGCGTGGGTTTTGGTTCAGCTCAGCCTTGTTTGCAAACAATTTCAATTCAGCGCTCACCTAAAGACCGTATTGGACATGCGACTTCAACCTATTTCTGTTGTTATGATATTGGTATTGCTATTGGCGCGTTGGTTCTAGGCTTTGTAATTGCAGGCTATGACTATACGGTGGCTTATTTGCTATGTGCTGTATTGACCTTTTTAAGTTTAATTTTCTATAAATTTGTGGTTGAAAAACCAAATAAATCTGTGGATGCTCATTCTTAATGTTTTTTGCTGAATCAAAACATTAGTGTATTGCATGATGTTATTACAGCATTTTTAATGCACGTGTAAAACAAAACCCCTTAATTATTCAGGGGTTTAATGTTTGTGTCATATCATTTTAAGCTGTCTTGGCTAGATTTTGACAGCTTAAGTTTTCTGCAACTTCAAGTAAGAGTTGCTCTGTTTTATCCCAGCCTAGGCAACCATCTGTGACCGACTGACCATAAGTCATATCACAGGAAATTTTTTGATTACCATCGACCAAATGGCTTTCTAGCATGATGCCACGTACTTGAGTTTGCTCACGCTCTGCCACAATTGTACGTAATACCTGTGGTTGTAATTGTGGGTCTTTATGACTATTGCCGTGGCTACAATCAATAATTAAAGCAGGCAACTGCCCTTTGCTTTTCGCTTTAATTTTCTCAATTTCTGCCAATTGGTAATTTGGGCCTGAATTTGAACCACGTAAAATTAAATGTGCGTGCGGGTTACCTTGTGACGCTAAAATTGATGGTAAACCAGATTGGCTCATGCCCATGAATTGATGTGGATGGCTTGCAGACTGAATTGCATCTAAAGCAATTTGAATAGAGCCATCTGTACCATTTTTAAAACCAATGCTATATGGCATTAGGCTAGAAATTTCTCGGTGAATTTGAGATTCGCTGGTACGTGCACCAATTGCACCCCAAGCCAGTAAATCATCAAAATAAGCAGTTGCCATTGGACTTAGAATTTCAGATGCAATTGGTAAACCCATTTCTATAATTTGTAAGTAGAGTTCACGTGACTTTTCTAAGCCTAGCTGCATATTGGCAGAGCTATCTAAGTCTGGGTCATACATAAAGCCTTTCCAGCCAACTGTAGTACGTGGTTTTTCGATATAAGCACGCATGACCAAAAATACATGATCTGAAATCTGGCTTTGTAATTGTTTTAATTTTTTTGCGTATTCAAGTGCAGCTTGTGGATCGTGAATTGAACAAGGTCCAGTAATGACCAATAAACGGGAGTCTGTACCCGCTAAAATATCTAGAATGGTTTGGCGGTGTTGTGCGACTTGCTGTTTTAACTCAATCGAAAGTGGAAACTGTGCTTTGAGTTGTTGCGGTAAGCTTAAACTAATTTCTGAACTGTTGTGCTGTTGTTGTAAAGCAGTATTTAAAGCATTCATTGGTTTGTTCCTTTGGACTGTGTTTCTGTTTACAGTCCGATCATTTATTTCAGCGTTATGGGTCTAATCGTTTGTAAGGTTTGAGTCATAAATTGACTAAAGTAAAACCAATAAAAGTTGCCAAAGTATGAATAATTAAGGTTATACATATTTTTCTCCAAAAAACTCATAAAAATCAAAATGAAATCGCAGGCATAAAAAAACCTGATCAGGGTTGCCGATCAGGTATCAACTGGTGGGCAACCTTTTTTGCCCGAACGCATCTCAGGCAATCATTTAAACTGCCAAAAGTAATAGTATGCGTTTACGATTAAAGGTTGCTTCAACATCTTGATTTCATCAAAAAATGAACTGTTAAAATTAAAATACGCTGTATTGTTCAGTTTGGCAATGCTTTTTCAAAAATATTTAACCTATATTTTTAATCCAAATTTGCCAACTGATAAGACTCATCCTAAGTCTTTTCAGTGTATCTATGCTGTTATTTTTTAAACCACTGCCCTATTTTTTGTCGGGCCGTTTGTTGTATTGCTGCTTTAGCAAAACGCAACTGCTCAGATAAATCTTCTGCATTGGGTAAAGAGCATTTTGCTAAGCGTATCCAGACACTGGCAAATTGCTGAGTAAAACTGGCTTCGTTGTAGTGAATACCGTATTCTGCACAAAGTGCTTTTACCTTAGGTGCAGCTTCTGCATAGCGGTTTGCAGGCATATCTGGAAATAAATGGTGCTCAATTTGATGGCTTAAATTACCACTTAAAATGTGTAACCACGCTGTGCCACTGAAATTACTAGAACCTCGAATTTGGCGTAAATACCATTCAGCTTTAGTTTCATTTGCAGTGTCATCTGCTTCAAAATTCTCGGCATCTTCAGTGAAATGTCCATTAAAAATCACCGCCGATGCCCATACACTGCGTATGATATTGGCGACCACATTACCCGCAAAAACTGGTAGTGCATTTGGCCCTGCAATAAGCGGGAAAAATACATAATCTTTCACAACCTGACGTTTTATTTTTTTACGAACATCACGTGCTTCATGCCAAACCTCACGCCATGTTTTTGTTTTATAGACTAAAACATCTTCTAAATGTAGTCGCTGAATACCCACATACCATTCAAAAAACAGCATCAGTTGAATCGCCAGCGGAATATTGAACAAAAAGCGTGGTTCCCAAGCCTGGGATTCACTCACACGTAGTAAGCCATAGCCGACATCATGGTCTTTTCCGACAATATTGGTGTAGGTGTGATGAATATAATTGTGGGTATATTTCCAGTCATCGCCCGTGGCAATGGTATCCCAGTCATAATTGGCACCATTCAAATGAGGATCGTTCAACCAATCAAACTGACCATGCATGACATTGTGTCCCAACTCCATATTTTCAACAATTTTGGATACGCCCAGCAATGCCGTCCCAAGCAACCACACAGGTGGAATCCAGCCTGCAAACATGAGCAAACCACGTGAAGTGATTTCACTATATCGCACAAAATTACGAATTTTATAAATATAAGCTGCGTCTTTTTCATTGAGACTTTGCATTATCTCTCGTCGAATTTCTTCAACTTTGGCACCAAATTCTTCAACTTGTGCAGCATTTAAAAATCGGGATTTACTATTTTCATTAAAATATACGGGCTTATTCATTGTTATGCCTCACATTTTTATAAATTGATGGTGACAGGAGTTAAAGCCTGCGAAATGCATAATTTGATTTGAGTATTGGGCTCATGGCTCACTTCACCCGTGAGCATGTTTTGCACGCTTCCATTGAGTTTGGTACAGGAACAGGTATTGCAAACACCCATACGACAGCCACTTGCAGGTTTTAATCCTGCATGTTCTGCACTGTCCAATAAACTACCTTGAGCCATAAAACTTTGTTGAGCACGTAAAAACTGTACGGGTTGTGCTGTAATGTTTTCATTTGCTCTGAACTGAAAAAATTCAGTTTTTAATTGAGCGAATATATCTAAGTCTTGATAGATTTGCTGCGCACTTTTCATCAAAGCTGCGGCACCGCAGGCATAGCACATCCGCTGCTGAAAATCTGGAATATACTGCTGAATCAGTTCAAGCTGTAAGTGTTGCTGTTGCTGAGTCGTATTAAAATAATGCAATTTAAATTGAGGATACTGCTGAAGCAGTGAGTGCAACTCTGGAAGATAAGCATCATCGCGACTGAAATAAATCAAATCTAAACTTTGAGTGCTTTTCTTTAAGTGCTCGACTGCGAGTGCATAAATTGCGGTAATGCCGCTGCCCGAAGCAAGCAATAAAGTTGCCTGTTTGTGTGCAGATACATCTAGTATAAAGTCACCTTGCGCTTGTGAAATTTCCAGCACATCACCACGTTTTAAATTACATAGTGCATGTGAAACTCGACCTTGCTTTTTTACTGCAATGACGACATTACCCTGCGCTGTAATTTCTACCACAGAATAGCTGCGTTGCTGGCGGACACCTTGCAAAGTCAGCGTAACTAAAATACTTTGACCTGCACGTACATTGTTTTGCTTAAAGTTCTGATTAGGCCGAAGTTTAAGCTCAACAAAATCATCACTTAAATTACGTTGTGAGATGAGTTCTGCTTTGACTTTTTTCCATACCCAAGTGGGATGAACTTTTTCTGCTATAAAATCGATAAAATCTTCACGAATCCATTCGGGTTGATAGGCTGTAATGCTCATGTTCATTCCCCTTGCGATAATGTTTTTAATTAAAATACAAATGTTCTTTATTTCTTGATTGAAGATAAAACTTGAGGTTTGGCTGCACCATGTCATTACAGGACAAAGCCGTGTCTTTAGAATTTTATTATGTGTTTTTGTCTAACAATTTAAGGTGGTGGGGACGTTAGCTGAACTTAAAAACTTAATAAAAAAACCAAGCCTAAGCTTGGTTTTGATGTTTTTATTTATTGAATCAAAATGTTATTCATCAAAATGAATTACACTACGAATTGATTTACCTTCATGCATCAAATCAAAGGCTTCATTGATTTGTTCAAGTTTCATGGTATGGGTCACAAAAGGTGCCAATTGAATATCACCACGCATGGCTTCATTTACCATTTCAGGAAGTTGTGAACGACCTTTCACGCCACCAAATGCTGTACCTTTCCAAGTACGGCCTGTAACCAACTGGAATGGACGGGTTGAAATTTCCTGACCCGCACCTGCAACTCCAATAATAATTGACTGCCCCCAACCACGGTGTGCACACTCCAAAGCCGAACGCATGACATTGGTATTGCCAATACATTCAAATGAGTGGTCTACCCCCCAACCTGTTTTTTCAACAATAACTTCCTGAATTGGGCGGTCATAATCTTTAGGGTTTAAAAATTCAGTTGCACCAAATTGTTCTGCCAGTTTGAATTTCTCAGGGTTAGTATCAATCGCAATAATACGGCTGGCTTTGGCTTTACGTGCACCTTGCACGACAGCTAAGCCAATTCCACCTAAACCAAACACTGCAACGGTATCGCCTTCTTGGACTTTGGCTGTGTTTTTAACTGCCCCCAAACCTGTCGTTACACCACAACCCAATAAACAGACCTGTTCGTGATTGGCTTCAGGGTTAATTTTAGCCAAAGAAACTTCTGCAACCACAGTATATTCACTAAAAGTTGAACAGCCCATGTAGTGATAAATTGGCTGCCCGTTATATGAAAAACGTGTTGTTCCATCGGGCATGACACCTTTACCCTGTGTAGCACGGACTGAAACACATAAGTTAGTTTTACCTGACTTACAGAATAAACACTCACCACATTCTGCGGTGTATAGTGGAATCACGTGATCGCCAGGTTGTACACTGGTCACACCTTCGCCTACTTCAACAACAATTCCTGCACCCTCATGGCCTAAAACTGCAGGAAAAACACCTTCAGGATCATCACCCGATAAAGTGAATGCATCGGTATGACACACCCCTGTATGGGTAATTTTGACCAAGACCTCACCTACTTTAGGCGGAGCAACATCAATTTCAACAATTTCGAGTGGTTGACCAGGGCCAAAAGCGACGGCTGCACGTGATTTCATGAGCACATTATCCCTAAAAAATTTGATTAACAGATGACTAACAGTATCCTCTTTCTATTGCGCGTTTCAAGCATTAACATGAATAGAATATCAACGTATAACAATATGCTAGAGAAGACTTAAGAATAATGACGCAAACCCCAACACAGTACAGGCTTGGGATATTGGCTTTTGCAGCTATTTTACTGACAGGATGCAGTTTGCCTATGAATCAAGCAAGTAAAGATAGTCCTGTAGAACACTATGTAGATCATTGGCTAAATGGCAATGAAATTGATGCACATTTGGCCAAAAATCTCACTGCTTATTTGGCACTGAACGATGCGTTCAGTAGTATCGCCTCGCGTTTATACTTGATTCAAAAAGCACAGCATCATTTAGATTTACAATATTATATTTGGGAAGATGACTTAATTGGTCAGCTAATGCTGGCTGAACTTTTAAAAGCTGCAGATCGCGGGGTAAAAGTACGTTTATTGATTGATGATCAAAACGGTACGCAACTTGATTCGACCTTAAAAAGACTGGTTCAGCATCCTAATTTTGAAATTAAAATCTTTAATCCCTACAAGTTTCGTAATATTCGCGTCTTGGATTACCTGTTTCGATTTAAGCAGATTAACCACCGGATGCACAATAAACTGATTATTGCCGATGGCGCGATTGCCGTTACAGGTGGCCGTAATATTAGTCGTGAATATTTTGATGCCAGTGAAAACTTCCAATTTACCGATATGGATATTCTGTTTTATGGCAGTGCAGTCCCACAGGCCAATGCTGTATTTTTAGACTTTTGGAATGATGAATTAAGTTATTCAGTGCATCAGCTACTCGGTGCAGGCAGCGCAGTTCAACTTAGAGAATTGCGTAATCTTTATGAACAAAATGCAAAATATAAAGATAAGATTCGTGAACGGGTTGCCAGTGCGCAAGAAGAAGTCAGCATTAAATTGGAACAGCACCCTGTACAGTGGGTGAATGCACATTTTGTGGCGGACTCTCCGAATAAAATTCGTGGCAATGCTGAAACTGAGCAACTTATTTATCAGCAAATGCTCAATATTATGGGCGAACCCAAACAGCATTTGGAATTAGTTTCTGCCTACTTTGTTCCAACCGAAAAAGGCATGCATGCCCTGACCAATTT
This sequence comes from Acinetobacter sp. A3, assembly GCF_012371415.1. Taxonomy (NCBI): domain Bacteria; kingdom Pseudomonadati; phylum Pseudomonadota; class Gammaproteobacteria; order Moraxellales; family Moraxellaceae; genus Acinetobacter; species Acinetobacter sp. A3. Next base: position 50,640 of record NZ_JAAZQW010000013.1, on the reverse strand, counting down.
AGCGAAAAATGATATACAAATTCGGGTGCTTACCAATTCTTTTCTAGCTAATGATGTGCCCTTGGTACATGCGTTTTACCAGAAATATCGGGTAGATTTACTCAAGTCAGGTGTGCAATTATACGAATTTAAACCCTATATAGAGCGCAAAAGAAGAACTTGGTATGAAGTTGCAACGGGCAATGTAATTCCCGCCAAAGGTAAAAATGCTTCAAGTTTACATGCTAAATTCTTTGATATAGATGGTATGGTATTTGTAGGTTCTTTTAATTTTGATCCACGCTCTGCCAATTTAAATACTGAGGTCGGTTTAGTTCTAGAGTCAGAACAGCTTCAAAATGATGTTTCTCAATCTTTAGACCAATACTTACCGCAAATTGCCTATCAACTCAAATTAAATGAAGATGATGAACTGATTTGGTTAGATCACCAAGCCGACGGCAGTGTTAAAACCTATACCCATGACCCCGAAACCACAAAGTTCCAACGTTTTATGATGCATGCAATCTCTTATTTACCCATTGAATGGATGATGTAATGACATTGTAGTGTCTTTTATAGAGTCTAATAAAATACGTATTGATTGTGGATACCAATCACAAGATTAGTTAATATTAATATCAAAAGTTACTTATAGTAAGCCGATTTCTTTAAATAAGCTTAAATAGGCTTCTGCCTTTTTCTCTAAAGCCAAAGGATAAGCGCGTGATGAAGATGGCATGCGGTATAAACGTATCTCACGATTAGCCAAGTAACTTTGTGTCGACTGCCCAATCTGAGGTTTTTCTGTTTCTACTGGCATTGACTGCATGAGGGTATCTGTAGCTTTATCACCTGTAGTCATAATACTGCGGCATTCAGGCATCTGCTTTAAAAGTGCTGCAATATCCATATTTTGATGAATCTGCAAAAACTTATCGGAAGCATTGCCCTTGAGTCGAATCACCTGTTGCGCCGTATCAGAAATAGCGATTCCTGTTGCATTTAAGAACTCAATAATTTTATTTAAATGAAAGTTTTTATGTTCTAAATCTAAAAAATAGTTTTTATCTTGAAAAAAGCATAAACCAAAAATTCGCCACATATCGTTTTGATAATTCGGATAGTAAAAATCCATTTTCCAGCGGCTTTTTGGCGGAGGAAAACTACCCAACATTAACAGCTTAGCATTGGCGGGTAAAAAGGGTTTAAGCGGATGGGTTTCTATTTTGGAATCAGTCATTTATAGATAAAGTGTTTTATATTTTCAAATTCAGCTAAGACATTACTGTGCGGGCAACTTCATAATGGTTTTTATGTAATTTCCCTTGATTGAATAACCAGGTCGCAACTTCTGGCCAGAAGTACATGGCAGATTTAGATGCAAGCCCATACATAGGACGTGGAAAATTACCATCTCCACGTTTATTTTGAGCATATAGAGATAATGCTTGACGAGTCATACCCGCACGTTCAGCCATTTCGGCCAAAGTAGAATATCCTTGCTCTTCCACAATCAAATCATGAAATCCTAATGAGCGAATATCGTTTAAAGCAGAGCTAACAGCTTGTTCTGCATTGTCAGCTTCACGATCAAATTCAAGATAAATTGTATCGTTATAGCTACAAAGTAATGCATCATCACAACCCGCTTCAAAAAATTTATCTTCTAGTTCGGATAGATTAGCACGTGCATCACGTACCACAACGGTAAAGTGATAGTTATTCATAGCTCATCTCCATTACATTGCTTTAGCTTACGCAGGATTTGCTTTGCATGTGTTTCAGGATCTTTAGGTGTGCTCCACACACTCATTTGATGTTCCGTATGACCTAGGATAAAATGCATGTCCTGACTTGCCAGAGTCGACAACATCCCAACTTCAACAGCATAGTCAATCGCTTCGCGAATATGCTTATTGGGATGTTTCTTCATTTTTCCACCTTTATCTATTTTTTAACTATAGTATCATGTTGACCAATGTCAACAAAAGAATTATCAAAAAATTACCTGAATTTATACTTAGTATTACATCTATTTTAAAACCACGCTAAAACCCTATCCGCAACGTCTTTCCCCCAAATTTTATAAATTTCTTTACTCGGATGAAAACCATCTTTTGCCATTTCTAGATTCATGGACTGATATTTCTGAATATCGTATTCGATCCACTGCATAGCATCGTGTTGTGCAACAAATTGGGCTAATTTTTGATTCATTTGCTGTGCATATTGACCAAATAACCATGCCAAAGGGTTGGGCAATGCTGGAAATAAATGCATTGGTGGTACGCCTGTTGCAATAATCAATTCAGGTTGAAATTTATCCTGAATTAACTGATAAAACTGCTGTTGTTGCTTTATCCATTTTTGTGCAGACATGAGTTTAGTAACATCATTCACACCAACTGATGTCACAACGACGTCATATTTTTGATTGCTAAGTTTTTGTGTTTGATGAATAACTTGTGCTGTATTGTTACCCGATTGTGCTTCCAAACACCAATGCAGCTGATATTGATGTTTTAACTCAGCAATCATTGCACCGAGTAAGGCATCTTGCTGATGTTCTACGCCTACACCCGCAGCAGCGGAGTCGCCTAAAATTAATAATGACAGTGGTCGGCCTTGCCCTGTAATACCCTTACGCTCACCTGAGGGTTCGGGCAGCCTTATAGTATTTTTCTTCACTCTACTGCCCTGTATTACTAAGGCTGGAATTAAGGCAAGGGTTGCCGTTTTTAACCACATACAACTTTCACTCTAAAAGACAAAGGCAGTAAAACTAAAAAGTAAACGCTCAAATATAAAAATAGCACCCCATCATTTAAAGTGAGTCATGTATAACTCATCATCTTTAAATTTTAGGATGCTAATCTGAAAATCAAAACATCACTGTTTAGCCCAGTTTATTCACCAGTTTTAATGGTAAGACTTTCATGGCTAAACCAAGTGGCAACCATGGCCATTTAGGTACATAAGCCTTAATAGGTGCTTTTTCAATTTCTGCGGCAAGTAAACGTGAACCTGTTTTTTCATCCACCTCAAACGGTAATTTTTTTGCACCTTCGTTAATCTCGGTACGTATATAACCTGGGAAAATTGTGGTGACTTGAATAGGCGTATCAATTAGTTCTGCACGAATACCTTCTGCTAAATGTGCCACTGCAGCTTTACTTGCGCCGTAAGCAGTCAGATGTTTTGGCATACCACGAATGGCACTCATAGATGAAATCATCACCAAATGCCCTGAATTTTGCTCACGGAAAATTTCAACTGCTGCTTCACACTGTGCCAAAGCCGAAATAAAGTTGGTTTCTACCGTAGCTTTGTTGATGGCAAAGTTGCCTTTACCAATGCGACGTCCTTCGCCCACACCTGCATTGACAATAATTCGATCCAACTGTCCAAAGTTTTGTTTAAATTCACGAAATACCTGAAATACTTGATCGTAATTGGTAACGTCCAAACTTTTAGCAATCACACGAATACCATATTGCTGCTCAAGTTCCTGTTTCAATGTTTCTAAACGCTCTAAACGTCGTGCACAAATGGCAAGGTTATAGCCCTTTTGAGCGAATTCACGCGCCATACCTGCGCCAATTCCAGAACTTGCACCTGTAATTAGAATTGTTTTTGTCATGGTTCGATCCTTGTTAAATCCAAGTCAATAAATTTGAGTTTTCAGCTTTAATAAAATGATGTTCATTTAAGCTTAAGAGTTGTGGCTCGCTGCCCACCAAGCGTAAAGTGGTGATGCTTGAGTTGGTAATCGCCCAGTTCAATGCAAAGGTTTTATTGGGCGTTAAGCCCAAAATTTTACCTGCCGCGACAGAAATGACACCACCCGAAGTAAACACAACTGCATAACGTGGCTGCTTTTGTGCCAAGTCGGCACATAAATTTTGTAAGGCATCTTCCACACGTTGTTTGAAATGCGGCCAAGATTCTTCATATTCATCGTGATATTCACCACCTGTCCAGCGCTCAATTGCACCTTCAAAAATCTTTGCCAAATACGCACGAGGATTCACCTCTTTAGCCACATCCTGCTTCATGAGTTCAGGTTGATTAAAACGCGGCTCATACTGCGCAAAGACTTGTTGATGATTAAACTCATTCCAAGCACTGTCCGTTTGAATTTCAACTTCAGGAAAACACTCTGCTAAAGCCAATTGCGCCGTTTGCTGATGACGCTGCATTGAACCTGCAACCACAAAAGGCGCTTCTTTTAAAATACGTTCAAAGTAGCGACCGAGTAATTTTGCTTGTAATTCACCATTAGGAGAAAGTTGGTCATAACTTTCTGCACCAAACGAAGCTTGCCCATGACGAATTAAATAAATAGTGGTCATTTCGGCATGAGTTCCTTAAATTTAGCGATGTATTTTTGTGCCAGTTCATTGGCTTCTAGCTTTTGTAAACCAATAAGCTTCAACGCACGAATATGCAAGGCATGAATCACAATCCAGAAATCCTTAAACGCAGGATTGTTGGTTTGTTTGTGGTAATAACGATAATAAATTTGTTGAGCAATCACGGCCAAACGGAAAATTCCGAATACTTCATAGAAAGTCCAGTTGTCAGTGCTTAATCCAGTTTTTTGCAAATAGTAATCCACCACTTGCTGACGCGTGAACATACCTTTTAAATGCGTTGGTTGACGACGAGTGGCTTTAAAAATTTGGTTGTCCGTATCTTCTACCCAATATGCCAAAGCCGAGCCTAAATCCATAAGTGGATCACCCAATGTCGCCATTTCCCAATCCAGCACACCAATAACTTGCGTCGGATTTTTCGGGTCTAAAATGACATTATCAAAACGCCAGTCATTATGAATAATGCAAGTTTTTGAATCGGCTGGAATATGGTCTAACAACCATTTACGCACATACTTAAAAGATGGCACGTTAATGGTGTGTGCTTTAGCATAGCGAGCATCCCAACCTTCTACTTGACGTCGGCAATAGCCATCACCCTTGCCAAATTTTTCAAGTTCCGTACCCAGATAAGGCACTTGATGCAATTCGATAAGTTTATCAATGACATTCACACAAAGTTCATGCACTTGCGTTTCGTTAAACTCAAGTTCAGGCGGCAATTTAGCACGTGGAATAATCCCTTCAATGCGTTGCATCACGTAAAAATCACAGCCAATTACAGATTCATCCTGACACAAAGCCACCATTTCGGGTAATACAGGATAAAATGGTGCTAAATTCTTTTGCACATGATATTCACGTGCCATGTCGTGGGCAGATTTGGCCTTAGTACCTTTAGGTGGACGACGTAAAATTAAATCGGTATTGCGATACTTGAGGCGATAAGTCCAGTTTGATGCACCACCAGAATATTGTGTGACTTCTACAGGTTCAACGACTTCTACATTTTGTTGTTTTAACCATGCCGTGACCGCCTGAATATCGAGCTCTTCGCCTTCGCGTACTGTGCCGCCTACATCAATAACTGACATTATTTTTCCCTAATTTTCTATCTTTTTAAATCTAGCATAAATTTTCTGCGTTCTCTTAAGATGTATAGGCAATATCAACAATATTGCCAAATACCATACAAGGGACACAGGAAAAAGTGTGTGCTAATGCCTTATTTTTTACGACTGCTACGGTAGCCACGTTTTGCCAACTCGAGTTTAGCAATCATGCCTTTGTGTACTTCATCAGGCCCATCGGCAAGACGTAAACTACGGGCTTGAGCAAAGAAACCTGTGAGTGGTGTATCTCTAGACACGCCTGCACCACCATGAATTTGCATGGCCATATCCACAACTTTTTCCAAAACGCTTGGTGCAACAACTTTAATTGCGGAAATTTCAGTCAATGCCGCCATGTTGCCTAAAGTGTCCATTTTATAGGCTGCATATAGGGTTAATAAACGCGCCTGATCAATGGCAACACGCGCTTCTGCCACACGTTCCAAATTACCACCAAGTTTTAAAATTTCCTTACCAAATGCGGTACGGCTCATGCCGCGATCGATCATCAATTCTAAAGATTTTTCGGCTGCCCCGATGCAACGCATGCAGTGGTGAATACGGCCTGGCCCTAAACGACCTTGTGCAATTTCAAAACCTTGCCCTGCACCGCCAATAAAGTTTGCGACAGGCACACGCACATTATCAAAACTAACTTCACCATGACCATGAGGTGCGTCATAATCGCCAAATACAGGTAACATGCGCTCAATTTTAACGCCCGCAGTATCTACAGGCACTAAAACCATAGAGTGTTGGTGATGTCGGTCTTTGCTTTCATCAGGGGTATGCGCCATAAAAATAATAATTTTGGCATTTGGATCGCCTAAACCCGAAGACCACCATTTACGACCATTTAAGACAATTTCATCACCATCTACCACAGCTGTCGCCTGCATATTGGTGGCATCACTTGAAGCCACTGCAGGTTCAGTCATACAAAATACTGAACGAATTTTGCCTTCTAGCAGCGGTGTGAGCCATTCTTGTTTCTGTGCTTCAGAACCATAACGCCACAAAACTTCCATATTGCCGCTGTCTGGTGCATTACAGTTAAAAACCGTTGGCGCAATTAAACTGCGACCACTGAGTTCTGCAATGTGTGCATATTCTTGTACCGACAAGCCCTGCCCCAATTCTGGACATGGTAAAAACATATTCCACAAGCCAGCAGCTTTGGCTTTGGCTTTTAGTTGTTCTAATTGTGATGGCCATTGCCATTTGGTCCAATCACCACCCTGATTCAGCTCATGGACTTCTGCCCAAAATTCGGCTTCAATTGGCTCAATTTCTTGGGCAATAAAGGCTTTGGTACGTTCTATATAGTCTTTGGCACGTGCAGATAGCTCAAACATGGTTCAAATCCCTTAAAATATTGTATTCATTGCTTTACAACACCTTAACTTGAAAACTAATATGAACAAAATGATTTAATTCAATAAAACACTATGAATCATATTCATAATAATGCAAAAATTGATCTTGCTGCTTTTCATCGTTTAGACATCAATTTATACCCAATGTTTGTTGCAATTTATGAACAGCGCAGTATTTCCAAAGCAGCACAAATTTTGTGTATCAGCCAATCTGCTGCCAGTCATGCTTTGCAACGTTTAAGACAGCATTTACAGGATGATTTACTGGTGCGTAATGGCAATAAAATGTTGCCTACTCCTTTTGCCGAGCAAATTTATCCCACCATAAAAAATGCCTTGTTGGCCATTCAAAGTATTGCGGTACAAAAACAGCAGTTTGAACCCAATATGCTGCAATCACTTAAAATTGCTGTGCATGATGAAATTGAACCGATTATTTTCCCTAAATTGGTGGCGCATTTTCAAAACCTGAATCTAGATATTCAATTTTTTAGCCACAAATTAGAGCGTAAAACGGTTTTGGCCGATTTGGCTGCCCAGCAAATTGATTTTGTCATTGATTTAGAACAAAACTTTGGCGATAAAATCCAGTTTCAATCTTTGGTACAAGATCAATTTGTAGTGTGTAGCCAATTAAATGAAATGACGACGGAACTGTATTTATCATCTGCGCACATTGGGGTTTCATCGCGCCGTACAGGTATGTTGCTTGAAGATATTTATTTGCATCAAAAACAATTATCACGACAGGTTTTTTTACGTTGTCAGCACTATTCTACAGCCTTACAAATTTTGCAGCAGCATCCACAAGCGATTTTGACCATACCTGAAATGATCTTAAAACATTTAAGTATCAGTCAAAAACTGAAGATTTTTACCGTTCCTGTAGACTTGCCTTTGATTAATATGGGGATGTATTGGCATAAAGATTTACAGGAAAATTCAAGACATCTTTTTTTAAGACAGGAAATTTCTAAAATTTTTGCTTAGGCTATTTTGGTCAATTGGTACTATTAGTGCTTTCCTCATTTTTAAACCAACTTAAAAATGTCGGCTAAAACGACGGCGATAATCTAAAGGAGTCAGCCCTGTTTTCTTTAAAAATAAACGGCGAAACGAACTGCTGTCATTGTATCCAACTGCCAGCATGATCTGCTCAACGGTATAGTCAGTTTGTTCTAATTGTTTACGTGCAGCTTCTATACGCATGGCCTGTAAATATTGATTCGGTGCTAAATCCAATGCTGCTTTAAAACGGCGAATGAGGCTGCGGGTGCTTAGATTGAAATGCTGAGCGATCTCATCTAAGTTAAAGTTTTGCGAATAATGCTGTTCCATCCAGTTTTGAACTTCCTGCACTAACGCATCTTGATGTGGTTTAGCAATTTTCATTAAGGAGTATGACAACTGGCTGTCACGGCGATAATCAATGACAAAAGATTTTGCAGTCTGAATCGCAACTTCAAAGCCATAAAAACGCTCAATTAAGTGCAAACCCAAATCAAACCATGCTAATCCCCCTCCTGCACAGTAGATATGATCTGCATGGGTAATCATTCGCTCTACTTTTAATTCAACTTGTGGATAGCGCTGCTTAAAAATAGCCTCAAAACCCCAATGCGTCGTAGCCTGCTTGCCGTTTAGAATTCCCGCTTCTGCCAAAAAGAAATTGCCTGTGCAATTTGCCGCAATCATGAAATGCTGCTGCTGTGCGTACTGTAAAAAATTTATCAACTCTGGTGTTCGTTGCAGCACAGACAATAAAGCGGCACCAATGGTTGGTACAACCACAAGGTCTGCATGTTGAATTTCCTGATAGCTCAGTTCTGCATACATTTTAATGCCGTTAATACATTGAATACTTTGCCCATTGGGACTGGCAATTTTCACTTCAAACAGACGTTCAATCTGCTGGTTTTGAATACGGTTCCAACTGGCACCTGCCAGAGAAAATAAATCAACAATACCTGTAATGGCCGATGCCAAAGCACCATCAAAGGCTAGAATTACCACTTGCTTCATTGTTCTAATTCAATTTGTCACTTTTAGCTGCTTTGATGTCATTATTGACAATCGTCAGCTAATCTAGCAACTGTTATTTTTAACCTCAATATAAAAATATTCGGGTAAACCATGACACAGCTCATCAATGATCAAGATTTAGAATTTATGTTGTATCAGGTATTTAATGCTGAGCAATTGAACTCGTTTGAGCGTTATAAGGAACATGACAAAGTCACTTTTGACAGTATCCTGCATACAGCCAAAGGCATCGCCTGCGATTATTTTGCAGCGCATAACAGCAAAGCTGATCAGCAAGAACCGAGTTTTGATGGAAAAAAGGTAGAAACCATTGCCGAAGTGAAAACTGCATGGCAACAGTTTGCCAACGCAGGTTTGCTCTGTGCACAGCATGATTATGCAGACGGCGGCATGCAATTACCTACGCTCATCAATATGGCTGCAAATGCCTATTTTATGTCAGCCAATCCATCTACAGTAGCCTATTCATTCCTGACTGCTGCCGCAGCCAATGTAATTCAAGCGTTTGGCACAACAGAACAAAAACAGCGCTTTCTTCCACACATGTTCAGTGGCCGCTTTTCTGGCACGATGGCACTGACAGAACCGAATGTTGGCTCATCTTTAGGAGATTTGACCACTAAAGCCATTCCTCAAGCAGATGGCCAATACCTGATTAAAGGCCAAAAAATGTTTATTTCAGGTGGTGATCAAGACATTACCGAAAATATTGTGCATTTGGTTTTGGCACGTATTCAAGATGCACCCCAAGGGGTAAAAGGCATTTCCCTATTTATTGTGCCTAAATTCAGAACGCATTTAGATGGTACATTAGCAGAAGCCAATGACGTACAACTTGCCGGCTTATTACACAAAATGGGCTATCGTGGCACAACATCTACCGTACTGAATTTTGGTGAGCAAGATGCTTGCTTAGGCTATTTAATTGGTGAAGCGGGTTCTGGTCTTAAATATATGTTTAAGATGATGAATGAGGCTCGTGTTGGTGTGGGTTTAGGTGCAGCTATGATTGGTTACCGTGGCTATTTGGAATCTTTGGAGTATGCCAAACAGCGTCCACAAGGTCGTTTAGCGACTGAGAAAAATCCTAACAGCAAGCCTGTTAACATTATTGAACATGCAGATGTAAAACGTATGTTGTTGGCACAAAAGTCTTATGTTGAAGGTAGTTTGGCCTTATGTTTATTTGCTGCACGTTTAATAGATGAACACCAAGCAAATCATGATACTGACAGTGAAATTTTACTGGATTTAATTACCCCTATTGTAAAGTCCTTCCCTTCTGCTTATGGCCCTAAAGCCAATGATTTGGCTATTCAGGTTTTAGGTGGTGCGGGCTATACCCGTGATTATCCTATAGAGCAATATTATAGAGATAACCGACTGAACCCAATTCATGAAGGTACTTTCGGGATTCAGTCATTAGATTTACTGGGACGTAAATTATGGCAGCATCAGGGTAAAGGCCTGAGCTTACTCATGCAGCGAATACAGCAAACGCTTACTGAAGTCTCCCACCCTGAAATACAAACCCTGGCCACGATTTTCCGTAGTCATTTGGACACTGTACAAAAGACCACACAAACTCTTGGTGCAGCCTTACAACAAGGCAAAATTCAGGAAGGACTGGCAAATTCAGCCTTGTATTTAGATATGATGGGTAAAACCATGATTGCTTGGCTCTGGTTAGAGATGGCCAACAAAGCACATTTGCATTATGCAGCATCTACACAGGAGCAAGACCAACACTTTTGGTTAGGGAAATTGCAAGCCGCTCGCTATTTTATACGTTGGGAGTTGCCTGAAATAGAGCATCAAGCCAAACTATTGTGTAGTTTTGATGATAGCTGCTCAGCCATGCAAGCAGACTGGTTTTAATTGATTAAAAAGGGATAGTGTCTTTATTTGTAGACACTATCCCTGCTTTCTTCACGCTTATATTAGGATTCTTTCATAAATCCTTTTTTGAATCACTACAAAGGAAATTCCTTCTCCTTGTAGTAGACTTGCGGAGCATGCTCCTCAGGGAGAGTTTTTTCTAAGCCCCCCCTCATCCTCTTGCGAAATGTATTCCTCATCCCAAAGGGAGAAGAACTTTCAATATCCATTTAAATATGAATATAGCGATCATTTCTTGATTTATGAAAGATATCTATTGAATTTGATATTGAATGAATATTTAAAAATTCGCTTCGAGCACTTTTGCCGAGACTTTGCCTTTCCATAAATCACGCAAAATAGGTAAATAGAATTTTTCACCGACTTCAACTAATTCTGCATCAATCAAGGCATGCGTTTCATGCATGAATAAATAATCCAGTTCCACTGTTTCTAGTTGTGGTTGCGCCTTGGCAAATGCTTTGCGTTTTTGTTGGGCTTGTTTGACTAACTGATCTGCGAAAGTTTTGCTCTTAAATTGACTAATTGCATTTAAACGCAATTCAATTACGCCCCAACCACTAAGCAACAATTTAAATAATGCAAGGTCTGCAGTGGTAGATTCCCAAGTCATTTCTTCTAGGTTTTCATTTTCAGGCAATACAGGAAGCATCAGTTCCATTACGCTTGGGAAAATCTTTTTAAAATTCAGAATAAATTTAACAGGATGCTCACCTGGATAATCTTGAAATTGCACATGTTGCTGAACATCAGTTAAATAAATATCGAACATTGAAAAAACCTTAAATAAGACACCGTTGTTTATCATTTTATCTTAAGTATGTGAAACAACAGCATACTTATAAAAGCATAAACAACAAGGGAGATGCATTTTAGCAACTATAGCATTTAATTCAATGTCGTATTTTTTGACAGCTCACAACAAAGTCTAAATTGAATAAGAAAACCGCCTCTTGGCGGCTTTCCTTTAAAGTATTGGGTATGCAAAATGAGTGATGATCATTCAGCAAGGTAAATTATTTCTGTTCCCTTAACGGATGATCTGGTTCAGCATTGGGCTTTTTCTGTGGCTCAGTGTTTTTATCAAGATCGTGCTTACCTTTATCTTCATTCGACTCTTGATGCGGATTTGACTCCTGCTGTGATGGATTGTTATTGCTCATGTGGTTAGTCCCTTATTTCTGTCTACGTTAAGAAATTAATAAAATGAATCGGGAGCAACATCAATAATGCTTATGTTACCCCTTACCAATCTGCAACAGAGCAACAAAATGATTATAAAAAAGTCTGTATTGACCTAATTTAAGCAAGGCACATACAGACTTTTTAAATACACTCAGCCCCGACTATTTAGCATTTGGCGCAATCATCTGCTCAGGACGCACCACCTCATCAAACTGTTCTGCCGTGACCAAATTCATTTCTACCGCAACTTGTTTTAAGGTTTTATTTTCCTTGTAGGCAGTTTTAGCGACCTTGGCTGCATTTTCATAACCAATCACAGGATTTAATGCTGTGACCAACATGAGTGAGTCATGTAAAAAATGATCTATTTTTTCACGATTGGCTTCAATTCCAATAGCACAATGTTCATTAAAGCTGTTACAAGCATCACCAAGTAATTGAATCGATTGCAACAAGTTATAAGCAATCACGGGCATGAACACATTCAATTCAAAATTACCCGATGCGCCTGCAACATTAATTGTGGTGTCATTACCCAAGACTTGTGCGACTACCATGGTCATGGCTTCACTCTGAGTTGGATTAACCTTGCCTGGCATAATACTTGAGCCAGGTTCATTTTCAGGAATACGCAACTCACCAAAACCACAACGTGGGCCACTGGCCAACCAGCGAATGTCATTGGCTATTTTATTTAAGCTCACCGCCAGTGTTTTTAATGCGCCAGATGCAAACACTGCAGCATCGCGCCCAGCCAAAGCTTCAAATTTATTGGGTGCAGTGATAAACGGCAAACCCGTAAGTTCAGCTAATTGTGCTGCTGCTTTTACTGCGTAATCTGGGTGAGCATTCAACCCCGTACCTACCGCAGTTCCACCAAGTGGTAATTCATATAATCCTGTTAAGGCCTGTTGTAAGCGCTTTAAGCCATGATCAAGCTGAGACACATAACCACTAAACTCCTGCCCTAAGGTTAAAGGTGTGGCATCTTGTAAATGTGTACGACCAATTTTGACAATATCTGAAAACGCTTCACTTTTGGCATGTAGTGTATGCCGTAAGGCTGTTACCGCAGGAATAAGAAGCTCATTCATTTGCAAGCTTGCAGCCACATGAATGGCTGTTGGAAACGAATCATTGGTCGATTGTGCGCGGTTAACATGATCATTTGGATGTACTGGCTTTTGTGCACCCAGTGGATTCCCCAGTTTTTGATTGGCAATATTGGCAATGACTTCATTGCAGTTCATATTGCTCTGTGTGCCTGAACCCGTTTGCCAAACCACCAATGGAAATTGGCTGTCCCACTGACCTGCAATTACTTCGTCTGCAGCCCCCACAATATACTGCGCCAACTCCTGAGGAATTTGTCCTAACTCTGCATTCGTGATTGCAGCGGCTTTTTTAACCAAGCCCATGGCTCGAATCATGGGACGTGGCAAACGCTCATGACCAATTTTAAAATTTTGTAAGCTGCGTTGGGTTTGTGCTCCCCACATCGCATCATTGGGAACTTCAACTTCACCCATAGTGTCATGTTCAATACGTGTTTGCATGTTCCGCCTCTTTCCCTAATGATTGTTAGATGATATTAATTTGATCTTACAAAAAGTCCGCCACCCAGTAAATGATAATTATTATCAATAATAGCTTTTGAGAATATTTGCTTTCACGATGCTAACGTATATGTGACCTATCTACCTCGTTCTAAATTCTCTCTAATGCTTCAAGGTATTTTGATAAAACCGCCATTCATCTTCCAGCATTTTTTCCAGACTACGTTTAGGTTGCCAGTTTAGATATTGCTCTGCCTTGTCCAAACTTGCCCCTAATTGATCCAGTTCAGGGTGCTCATAATGAATTGCAGGCATAGTATGGATTTCAGCCTCAGTGACTTGGGCAATTTGCGCCAACAACTGTTTAATTGAAATGACCTCGCCTGCAATATTAAATGCCTCACACGCATGCGTTTGCTGAAATAACCAGTGCAATGTCGCAATAACTGCTTCACAGGCATCTAATACATGCACAAAACTACGTTCTACCGTTTGATCGTCTGTATTGGCTTGTTGACGCAGTTCAATTGCTTCCCGCTGCTGTACCGCGACTTGCATCGCCAAAGGAATAATATTTTTGGGTAGTGGCGCAACAACTTCGCCCAATACTCCATGTTCAAATGCACCAGCAACATTACTCAAGCGCAAAATGGCAATATTCCATTCATTATCGGTTCTAAAGGTATCTCTAATGATTTCTTCAACCATTTGCTGTGATTTTACATAAGGGTTGGCATAGGCATAATTAAAAGGCTGAGTTTCTTCTAAATCCAGTCCTGATTTGCCATAGACTGCCAAACTCGACAAATGCACCAAACGTCGCACACCTGTACGCTGCATAGAGCGCAATAAACTCATAATGCAACTGACATTATCGTTATAATATTCCAGCGGCTTTAACACCGATTCTTCTAAAGATTTAAAGCCCGCACAATGCACCACTGCAGCAATTGAATATTGTTCAAAAACTTTGTTTAAAGCAGGCGTATTGCGTATATCCACTTTGGCAAAAGGCACATAACGCCCTGCAATATATTCAAGTCGCTCTAAAGTTTGCATGCTTGAATTAGATAAATTATCTACAATAATGACCTCTTGCCCTTGAGCCATCAGGCTTAATGCAATGTGTGAGCCTATAAAGCCTAAACCACCAGTCACTAAAATCATTTATACTACCTTTGTCTTTATGAAGTCCAAATGCGCTTAGGCACATTTCATTAGTGAATTTTGATGAGTACCTTATTACTAATAACCTCTGCACCAACCTCCATTCATGCGTGGCATGCACTGGGGCTTGCCCAAGCTTTACAACACAAAAATGAAGCATTTCGTGTGTTTTTCTATCAAGATGGCGTTGCTGTGGCGAACGAATTGCAATGGGTACCTGACGATCAACGCAACCTGAAAACTGAATGGCAAAAATTGGGCATTCGTTTACCAGTATGTGTCAGTGCTGCCCTAGCACGAGGAATCTGCGATGCAGAGAATGCCAAACGCCACCAACTCAGCCAACACAATTTAGCCAAAGGCTTTGAATTAGTAGGCTTGGGCGAATTGGCCGATGCTGTGCAAAGTACAGAACGCCTGATTCAATTCTAAGCAATCTGTTATTAACCATGTGTTGCATTTAAAAGGTAAATTGTGTGAAAACTGTACTCGTTATTTTACGTCAGGCCAATTTAAGCAGTCTGCAAGTTCATGAAAGCTTGTCGGCAACAATGGTTTTGGCCACTTTTGGCTGTGAAGTCAAAGTCTTACTGCAAGATGCTGCCTTGAGTTTGTTGCAATCTGACCTTGCCTTTGACTCGCTACAACACGCCTTTAAGCTTGCGTCCAACTTGGTCGATAGCTTTGAATTTTACGATCTGAGTCCTATTTTGATAGAAAGTAAGCATGCTCAATCGGCTTTTGTACAAAATACACCACATGAAATTGAGTTGGTTGAGCTGAATCGCGCATTGATTCAAAGTTTTGATCGGGTTTTATATTGGTAATTTGCCTTAACTTAAAATGAATCGAGCATCGCATGTCTGAAGCACAGTTATATTTAGTCCAGTCTAGTTTTTCGAGTACACCTGCAGTTTTGGAACAACTCCAAGCGCTCTATGCCCCACAAGATTCTGTAGTTTTAATGGGTGATGCAGTGCTGCATCAAACTCATGCTATATGTGCAGGTTTAGACAAAATTTATATGTTAGAGCATGATGCACAAATGCTGAATGGTCACTTGGCTGCCAATATACAAGTTTTAGATTATGTCGCTTTTGCAGACCTGTGTTTGGCACAGCAACGCTGTATCAGTTTAAAATAACTGTTTGTAATATTTTACCAAAGACCTAAAAAACGAAGATATAGAGTTTTCGCATTTATGAACCAAAACACGACTCTCGAACTAGACCAAGATGGACATTTGTTGGATTACACCATTTGGGATGAACATGTCGCACAACAACTGGCAAATAGTTTAGACCTTGAGTTAACTGCATGGCATTTTCAGGTACTGCAAGCGGTACGTCAGTTTTATCAGCAGTTTGGGCACTCGCCTGCGACTCGACCTTTAATTAAGTTTTTAATGAAAACGGTTGGCCCAGAAATTAACAATGCCGTTTTACAGGAAAAATTTAACACTGGTTTGGTTGCACGTCATTTGAGTCGCTTAGCGGGTATTCCCAAACCTGCCAACTGCTTATAGCATTTTTTATGATTGTTAAATCGAAATAATTGATCGCTTTTTGCCTTTAATGTTCTAGGCTTCTTGCGCATCTTTTAGGTTTTGCTGTGCCTGAATGGCATGATAATACACAGGCGTCAGAAATGGTTTTACCTGTTTGGCATGTAACGCTTCACCACATGCTGAACAGACTAGAATAGGCTCAAACTTTTGGGCACAGGTTTTATGAATATATTCCACAGGTTTGCCTAAGCCTTGATCCATCCATTTATCTGCCCATTTCACCATAGACAGCATTAAGGGATATAACTCTAAACCTTTTTCAGTCAGTTTATATTCAAAACGCTCTTGCCGCTCTACATAAGGGACTTTGACTAAAACGCCATGCTCCACCAAACGCTTTAGACGATCAGATAAAACATGCCGCGTAACCCCTAAATGCTGCTGAAAGTCATCAAAGCGACGCATTCCCATAAAGGCGTTACGTATGATTAGCAATGTCCAACGGTCACCAATAACCGATAAAGTACGTGCAATTGAACACGGTTGATCACCAATTTCATCCCACTTCATCTATAGCCGTCCGTTCTGACTCAATACTTTCAAATTAAAGGATTCTATAAATTTTGCAAAGCAACTTTTGTTCATATACAGATATAAATTTAAGTTTTACTTCACAATACAGCATAAATTAAACACATCATAAAAAAATCCCCAATTTAGGGGATTCAGCGTTATTTCAGCACTAAGCTTACTGATTGATCTATTCTACAACAGCAGATGCAGCTATAAAGCAATGCGAAATAAGACTTTTGGGCAGATTAATAAACCTTACTTCGCTTCTGCACAAAAAACCTGCTCGGTCATACCCGAGGCAGTCAAACTATTATGCTGTTGTTCCAAGTAACGATTGGCTACCATCAGCATGACACTGGCGGGATATAAATTTGGATTGCGCTCTGAAATATCTGCAATATTTTTATAGGCTTGGTAACGTGCACAAAATGCCTGTTTTTGCTCATTGGCAGTGGCTTGACTAGCAGGATCATCCAATACCTTTTTACTGTCATTCACCACTTGGGTGTATTGATTCAATAAGGCTTGATATTCTTGCTGAGACAAATGGCTGTGAGGCTGCTTTGCCTCACTCGCAAGCTTTGCTGTAGCTGTTTCCGCTGCCTGAAGACTAAAACTCAGACTGGAAAAGCTTAGCAATAGTGCAACACCAATTTTATTCAGTTGCATGATATGCCGTACGCTAAAATTAAGATGCATCGCCTTCTTTCCATACGTCTTCATAGTCTTCTGCATCTATCATAAAACGATAGCCTTCTTCCAAAGCCAAATATGGCAGTACATCGGGTAAAATGTCTTGTAACTCACGCACGGTCATGGTTTCAAAGTTGACATCATCTTCACCGAGTTCACCACCATAGATATACCAAGCTACTTGCTCATCACCTTCTGCCTTTTTACGCAAGCCAACTATCGGGTCTTTATTTAAAGTTTGTACAGCAACTGCTACCACGTCATCACCACTGACTTCGACATAAGTTGAACCAAATTCTTCACAAAGTAATTGCTGTTCTTCAATCAATGCTGCCAATGCAGTATTTTTTTGCTTTTGTTGTGGTTTAGGCATAGGGCTTTCCTGATCTGATACGCTGAAGTGAAGTCATAAATATTTATAAATAAACTTAGGATATTCTAGCGAGATTGCGCATAGAGAAAACTTTTATTTTAGGTTTTAGACATTGATTTGATCTGTTGAATGATTGTGCATTAGGCCCAAATCACCAACATTGCTGCTAGCATAACTAATCCCAACCCCCAATGGTCTGTTCGGGCGAGTTTTTCTTTAAAGAAATAGGCAGAAATTAGTAAGCTGAATAATATTTCAATTTGACCAAGTGTTTTGACAATTGCCACTGTTTGCATACTCATCGCACTAAACCAACCCAGTGACGCTAAAAAGCTACAGATACTGACTTTAAAGGTCAGCCCTACACGTTGCCACATCGCATATAAAGTGTGTCGTTTAAAAATGCCTAAATATGCCAATAAAATACAGCATTGAAAACCAATGACCCAAACCAATACCCATGCAGCGCGGTGGATAAAAGGCAGAAAATCAAGTTCTAAACTGGCTTCGCGTACTAAAAGTGATGTGACGGCAAAACTCAGTCCACTGCCAATTCCAATAGCCAAAGTAGTCAATGAAAAGTCGCTTCGCTGATTGCCTTTACTGAGTAAAAAAACTGCGATACCACCAATAGCAACACCTAACCAAGCCAGAGCACTTAAATGTTCCTGTAGGAAAATCACACCGACGATTGCGGCCAGTACCGCTTCACTTTTGGCAAGGCCAACACCGACTGCATAATTTTTCTGTTGGAAAAGTTTGACCATTAAAGCGGTTGCCAATATTTGGCAAATAGCAGCAATAACTATATATAGCCAAAACTTTGAACTGAACTGTAGCTCGACTTGCGCAGGTTGTTGCCATTGCAACAGATTTAAATAAAGCACAGCAAAAGGTAAAGCAAAAATAAAACGTGCGAGCGTAACGCCGTAGACATCAACCGTGGTGCTGAGTTGTTTTTGAAAAGCATTACGCCATGCCTGCATAAAAGCAGCCATTAAGGTAAATAGCACCCAACTAGAAATCATCATCTACCACTAACTTAGATCCGCAGCGCTATAATTTACGCCTATTCAGTTCATTTTGCGATGGCGAATTAACCTTGTAATAGCCGATTACAAGGATTAATTCTGATATTTTTTGAGCAATAAACAAAAAGACATTCATCAATCAATGAATGTCTTTAGCTTAGAATAGAAATAATGACTGAATTAAATGTTCAATACGCAGTCATTAAAAACACAGTCATTAAAACTTGTCGGCATTGACCACAACAGCCACCCCAATACAGAACAAGGCAACATATACGGTAAACCAAATAATCATGTGTTTAAAAGCTTTGTCTGAAATACTGCTATCGGCATATTTCTGCGGTTTGCGTGGTGAATTATCTTCTTGCATATCGACTCCGATCTGACCAGACAAGTGGAATATTTGTATTATCTAAAACTAATGCACACTGCTGTAGATACAAATAATTCATTTATAACTATAACAGTTAAGTGATCTACCAAGCCTATCTGTTATATAAATACTGATTTATTACATGATTTAATATTAAAATTAGAGCAAAATACACTTTAAGCAATAACACCTAGCATACGGAATGTTGCAATGTATAAATCAGAACAACTGGCTTTGAATATTCGGCAACTGATCGAAAATGGTGCATGGAAACCCCATAGTAAATTGCCTTCATTGCGAGAACAGTCGCACATGAGTGGCTATAGTTTAATGACGGTTTTAAATGCTTATCAGGAACTTGAAGCACAAGGGTTGGTGTATGCCAAGCAAAAGTCTGGCTTTTATGTCGCAGAACGTTTTAATTCTCAGCCAGTTCATACGGTCAGTAGCTTAAGTCTAAATTCCAACATTCAAATGAATTCTTTGGTATTTCGTTATTTGAAATCCATTCAGTCTGAAACCGTGTGTCCTTTAGGTTCTGCTTTTCCCAATGCAGAATTACTGTTTAATGCCAAATTAATGCAAATTTTGGCACAGCATGCCAAGCGAAAAAGTAGCTATTTTAGTCATGACCACATGCCACCTGGGCATAACGAATTAAGAAAGATTATTGCTAATCGGTACTGTTTACAAGGCATACCCACACATGCAGATGACATTGTCATTACATCAGGTGCTTTAGATGCTTTAAATTTGTCATTACAAGCCTTAACCAAACCAGGCGATTTTATTTTATTACAAGAAACAATTTTTTATGGTGCTTGGCAAGCTGCAGAGCGCTTAGGCTTACAGGTGATTACCATTCCTGAACATCCTGTTTCAGGTTTTGATATATCGTCCTTTGAACAAGCATTGAAGCAATATCCAATTAAAGTGTGCTGGCTCATGCTAAATAGTCATAACCCGATTGGCTTTAGTGTGCGTCATGAAATTAAACAGCGTATTGCTGAACTATTAGAAGAATATCAAGTCTATTTAATTGAAGATGATGTCTATCAAGAGCTGTATTACGGTGCGCAAAAACCTCTACCTATGAAATATTTTGATAAAACACAGCGTGTATTGCACTGCTCTTCTTTTTCTAAAACGCTCGGTGCTGCGGTACGCGTGGGCTGGGTCTATGCAGGGCAATTTTCCAATGCAATTCAACATTTGCAATTAATGAGTACAGTTTCAGCAAGTCCTTTACTACAAAATAGTTTGGTCGATTTTCTATCGCATCACCACTATGAAAAGCATGTACGTCTGTTACGTAGTCAGTTGGAAAAGCATAAAAAAGTGTTTTATCAACAACTGAAACAACGTTTAAATCCTGCATGCAAGATTCACTACTATTCTAGTGGTTATTTTTTATGGGTTGAGTTGCCCATAAATTTAGATGGTTACGCAGTTTATCAAGCCTTAATTCAACAACAGATTGGTATTGCACCAAGTCAGTTATTTCGTTCTGAGCACGTTAAACAAAACTTTATCCGTTTAAATTGCTCTTTTGCTTGGACAGCAGAAATTGAACATGCGGTTACTGTACTTGCAGAGGTGATTCAGCAACATATTACGGCACACGAACAACTAGAAATATAACGTGATCTATATGCCATATTTCGCAACAAAAAAAGAGCCGAGTTTTTCACTCAGCTCTTTTGAAAGTTTGTATTTAGTTCAAACTTAGAAGTTATAAATGGCAACTGCATTAATTCGGTTGTCTTCACCTGTTTTACTGCCATTAACAGCTTCTAAAGCAGTACGTTCACCATAGACATACTCTAGACCAAAGCTTAATGGTTTACGCGGGCTATAGAAAATATTTGCCCAGCCTTGCCATAACTCTTTGTTGGCACGAGTCGCATCAGATTGTGTTGAATCTTTTGGAAAAGAGTTTTTCAAAATATTAGTATAACTTTGATTTTCATCAAAACTCATATAACCATAGCCAAGTGTGCCGTGTATTTTATCGCTGAATTTTTGGGTAATACCCACCATAATTGAATCAAATTCACTTTGAATAAGATCACCATTTGCTTGAGCAACTACGCCTCTGTTTGTAAATGACACAAAGCTGCTATCACCTTTAACATGGTAATAATCTGCTTTTAAGGTTGTGCCAGGGACAACTTCATATTTTGCACCTACGCCCACACCCCATGCCATTTCTTCTTCAGAATTAATACGTTTTTCATGGCCCATAGCACGAACACTAACATTTAAATTATCTGCAAATTGATGATTTAAACGTGCTGTCAATGCAGGTAAACGCTGGCTAATTGTGGCATCTTTAGGGTCTTCAGCTGCTACCACCAAATTGGTTTGTGGACTAAATTTTGTAGTATGACGAACCTGAGGTGTACGTTTTACAGCACCACCTACAAATGCCAAAGCATCAATGGTTTCTGGCATATAGTCTGGAATGGCAAAGTTTGACCAAGTTTGACCAATTAACCAGTTGCCATAATTTAAGTAAGCATGACGAATACGTAAATTATCAAAATTTGAACCGCCCAAGAAGTCGACTTCAATTTTACCGTTTACGTCTTGATCACCCACAGGGCTTTTGAAATCCAAACCTAAACGTGTAGCAGAAAGCGTTGATCTTAAACGATCACTACTTCCATTATTACCTTCTAAGGCCACTGCATTAATGTGGTTATACGGCAAATCTCGGCTACTGCCCTCAACCTGATAAGACGCATCTAAACGCACATTACCATATAAGTTGAACTCAGCACCTTTGGCTGTTTTCAGAATTGGACTCGGGCTTGCTGAACTGCGTTGTACATTGGCAATTGCATTTGCTGTTTGCGTATTTTGTACTTTTTGCTGTTCTATCAGACCACGTAAAGCTTGAACTTCCTGTCTAAGTTGCTCAATTTCCGTTTGCTGTTGGGTCTGCGCCTGAGCTGCAACACTCATACCGCCCATAGTCAATGCAATCATGCTCATCATGAGCGTGCGCTGCATTGTTGGTCGAACCGTTGTAGATTGAAAATTTAAAGATTGGGTTAATGTTTTCGCGTTCATCCTAAACTCGCTTGTTATTGTGCCATCAAATTCTAGCAACAGATCACCATCGCTTACGATGGCGATCTATATCATTGATGACGAAAGATTAATTGAAAGGTATAGAAATTATTGGGTTGCTTTTTGTGCAATTGGATTGCTTTCTACCGCAGGCTCTGCAAGGGCTTTCGCATCTACTGAAGCTTTTAAATTCACCATGAAGATCGCTAAAGCAGCAATTACACCTGGAATCGCAATAGCAAAGAAGTTCATTTGGTGCGGTAAATTCATGGTCAATAATGCGCCAGTTAAGACTGGTCCAACGATCGCGCCGATACGACCAATACCTGATGCCCAGCCCATACCTGTAGAACGTACAGTAGATGGGTAATATTGTGCGACGAAAGTATAAAGCAAGATTTGTGAACCAATGGTTGCTGCACCAGCAACTGCAATTAAGGTGTACAACACAATTTGTGGACTGTTAAAGCCAAGCAGAATTAATGCTGCTGCGCCACAGATAAACATAATGGTGAGTACTTTTTTGATATGGAAGCGGTCAGCCAATGCACCACCACCAATTGCGCCAATCATGCCACCAATATTCAGTGCGAATAGGAAGATCATACTTGCGCCCAATGAATAACCTGCTTGGATCATCAATTTTGGTAACCAGCTGCCCAAAGCATAAACCATTAACAAGCACATGAAGAATGCGATCCAGAACATGAACGTACTGAACATACGGCCTTGCTGAAACAATGCTTTTACAGGTGCTTCATCGCCTTTAGTGACTTCATTTAATACAAACTCAGTGTCACCGTTTAATTGTTGGCTTGGCGAAATTTTTTGCACAATGCTGCGAGTTTGCTCAATTTCTTTCTTGTTGGTCAAATACATAAGTGACTCAGGCAAGAATTTCCAAATTAATGGTAAAGCCATCAATGGAATAATTGCGATGTAGAACATGATTTTCCAGCCAAACTCTGGCACTAACCATGCACCCAACAATGCTGAAGTCATACCGCCAATGGCATAACCACTAAACATCAGCGCAACCAAAGTACTACGAATACGCTTAGGCGCATATTCTGTCATAAGGGCCACAACGTTTGGCATTACCCCGCCAATACCAAGCCCAGCAAGGAAACGTAAAATACCAAATTCGACTGGATTGCTTGCAAACGCACCTAAGAATGTAAAGCCACTGAAAATAGCCACACAAATCATGATGGTTTTTTTACGCCCCAATTTGTCAGAAAGCGTACCGAAGGTCATGGCACCAAACATCATGCCAAATAATGCGGTACTGGCCAGTAAGCCAGCTTGAACTGCACTTAAAGCCCACTCTTGCATGAGCAGCGGCAATGCAACCCCATAAATGACTAAATCATAACCGTCAAAAATAATGATCATCAGACACCAAAACAATACGCCCCAATGGAATGGCGTGAACTTGGCATCATCAATCAAGGTATTGATATTAATTTTATTGCTTTGCATCTTGCTTCACCTCCTAATTGTGAAGTCCGTTACTCCAACTCAGATGCACACAATGAATAAGAAGTTAAAATTTGTCCAAAACTGAATAGGCATGGATGCATACCTAAAAAGTCTAAGAAAATATAAGGTATTGATATTTATAAAAATAAAATAGAAAGTGTATAAAAAATGCCGTCATCAGAAATAGTGAAAAAGTTTTTCTCTCTAATTCAGATGACGGCAAATACAAATAAAAAGCACAATAAATTAATGTGTGATTTAATTCTCAATCCATTGATTTAAATTAAATTTATTAGAATACACTACGGTCATAGGTCACAGCTTCCAAGTCATAAACTTGATAGATGCAGTCAAATAAAGAACGAATATCTTCACTTTCATCCATGTTACGAATAGCCATAAAGACTGGACTCACCGCCGCATCATCTAAAATAGGTATAAAATGCAAATGTGCTAAATGAATATTTTCAGCACTTTCAGGAACCAGACACACCCCTTCACCAGCCGCAACAAAGCCTAAAGCCAGTTGCAGTTCACGTACTTCACGAATTTTCCTTGGCTCTAGTCCATACTCAGAAAACACACCACGAATTTGCGTAGAGAAGTTAGGTTCATTGTGATTCGGATATAAAAATAGTTGCTGATCAACAACATCGGCCAAATACACCCCTTCTTTTTGCATCGCAAAAGGATGACTTGAATGCACCGCAACCATTAATCTTTCTTCACGCAACAGTATGCGTTTCACCGCAGGATCGGAAATACGCAAACGACCAAATCCGACATCTATACGTCCTTCTTTTAAGGCTTGAATCTGGTCATTGGTGGTCATTTCCACCATTTCTATCTTTAGATGCGGATGCTGCTGCTTAAACAAATATACAATTCTTGACAATAAACCGAACAATAAAGAACCAACAAAGCCAATAGTCACGGTACGATCAGCAATACCTACCCGTTTAGTCATCGACTTAATTTCTTCAGCATTAGACAAAAGTTTAACAGCATGCTGGTAAAAAAATTGGCCTGCTTCCGTGGTCTTAAGCGGTCTGCTACCGCGCTCAAATAGTTGAATTCCAAGTTCTTGTTCTAAATTTTGGATCTGTCTGCTCAAAGGTGGTTGAGCAATAAAGAGTTTTTCTGCTGCCTTGGTGAAACTTTGCTCTTCTACAACAGCAACAAAATAACGTAAATGTCTGAGTTCCATAGCTCAAAATACCTTTTAAGTATAAAAAAATGCAAATTTGATCTTCGACCAATGCAATTTATTCTTTTAAGGTATATCACATAACTGTAATAAAGCAATGATATGAAGGGCAAACCATGTATAAGTCAGTAGAAACTTTGCTGGTGGAAATACCAACCATCCGTCCACATAAGATGGCGGTTGCAACCATGCAAACCCAAACCCTGGTATTAGTCAAAATCACCACTGAAGATGGTTTTGTTGGCTGGGGTGAAGCGACCACAATTGGTGGCTTGGGCTATGGTGAAGAAAGCCCAGAAAGTGTGAAAACCAATATTGAAACATATTTCGCACCATTGCTAAAAACTTTAGCTGGCTTGAACGTTGCGCAAACTTTACAGGTCATTAAAAAGAATATCAATGGTAACCGTTTTGCGAAATGTGCCATTCAAACTGCTTTATTAGATATTCAAGCACAACGCTTAAACCAACCTTTAAGTGAAATTTTAGGTGGTCGTCTACGCAACTCTGTTCCTGTGTTATGGGTGCTTGCATCTGGCGATACAGAAAAAGACATTGCTGAAGCGCAAAAAATGATTGCGGCAAAACGCCACAACACTTTCAAACTCAAAATCGGTTCACGCCCTGTAGAGCAAGACGTTGAACACGTATTAGCCATTAAACAAGCTTTAGGTAAAGACGTTTCTATTCGTGTAGACGTTAACCGTGCTTGGTCAGAACTTGAAGCCATTAAAGGTATCCAACTTCTACAAGATGGTGGTGTAGACCTGATTGAACAGCCATGTGCAATTGACAACATTGATGCCATGGAGCGTTTAACTCGCAAATTTGATATTGCCATCATGGCAGACGAATCATTGATGGGCCCACAAAGTGCTTATCAATTAGCGAAACGCAATGCGGCATCTGTTTTTGCAGTAAAAGTTGCACAGTCTGCTGGTCTGATTGAAGGCTGTGAAGTGGCAACGATTGCACAGTTGGCAGGTATCGACCTATATGGCGGCACCATGCTTGAAGGCCCTGTAGGCACAATTGCATCTGCACACGTGTTCTCTACCTTCCAAAATTTAGCTTATGGCACTGAATTATTTGGCCCATTGCTGCTAACAGAAGAAATTTTAAAAACTCCGCTTCAGTACCAAGACTTTGAATTACACCTTCCAACAGGTGCAGGTCTAGGCATTGAACTGGATGAAGACAAAATTGACAACTTGCGTCGTCAGTAATTAGGAGAAACCCATGCTTTTCCACGTACGTATGGATGTAAACATTCCATTGGATATGCCAGCTGAAACAGCCAACGAAATCAAAGCCGTTGAAAAAGCCTATTCACAGGAATTACAGCATCAAGGCAAGTGGCGTCATATTTGGCGTATTACTGGCCAATATTCAAACATCAGTATTTTTGATGTAGAGAGCAACGAAGAACTGCACAACATTTTACAAGGTCTTCCACTCTACCCTTACATGAATATTGAAGTGATGGCATTGAACCGCCACCCATCTTCAATTCGTGAAGATGACACCTGATACAACACAAGTACTGGAATAAGTCATTTATTCCAGCACCAAAGAAATACACATATTTAACACCAAGTAAACAAGGAATGTGGCAGCTAAATATCTCTTTATTTAAGTCCAGAGATATTCGCCACCACAGCGCACACCTCTAAGGAGTAACAAAATGGATCGTCAAACCATTGAAAATGTAGTTAAAGCTTGTAACGTGGACACTTCAGAAGGTCCAGTAAATGCACGTGTACAACAGGTACTTGTTCGTTTAGTTACAGATTTATTCCAAGCGATTGAAGACTTAGATTTAAGCCAATCAGAAGTTTGGAAAGGTATTGAAACTATCATTGATATTGCAAAAGCTGATGAGTTTGCATTGATGGGTTCTGCTGTAGGTCTTGAACACTTCCTAGACTTACGTGCTGACGAAGCTGACGCGAAAGCAGGCTTGACTGGTGGTACGCCACGTACAATTGAAGGTCCATTGTATGTTGCTGGTGCGCCTGAATCTACTGGTTTTGCTCGTATGGACGATGGTTCTGAAGAAGGCAAAATCCCTACTTTAATCATTGACGGTACAGTAACTGACACTGACGGCAACATCATTCCTGGTGCTAAAGTTGAAGTATGGCATGCAAACAGCCACGGTAACTATTCATTCTTTGATAAGTCACAAAGCCACTTCAACCTACGTCGCTCAATCTTAGCTGATGAAAAAGGTCAATATGTTGCTCAAACAACTATGCCTGTAGGTTATGGCTTAAACCCTGAAGGTCCACTTCAAGGTGTATTGAACCAAATCTCTCGTCACGGTCAACGTCCAGCACACGTGCACTACTTCATCTCTGCACCTGGCTACCGTAAGCTTACGACTCAGTTCAACATCGAAGGTGATAAATACCTTTGGGACGACTTCGCATTCGGTACTCGTGAAGGTCTAGTTGCTGAAGCTGTAGACGTAACTGACGAAGCTGAAATCGCACGTCGTGGTTTGAAAGGTCCTTTCAAATACATCCAATTCAACGTTGTTCTTCAGAAAGATAAAGAAGGCGCTCCTTCTACTGAAGTTGAACGTCGCCGCGCAAGCGCATAATTTGAATGGAATCGGGATGTAATCATTAGATTCATCCCGATGACTTCCCCTCCTTGGAAAGTCGGAGAAAGGACATGCCTCGTATTCCTGTAATTAACACCAGCCACTTAGACCGCATTGATGAGCTATTGGTTGATGATTTTGAATCTGGTGAATTTAAACTACACCGTTCAGTATTCACAGACCAAGCCCTGTTTGACCTAGAAATGAAATACATTTTTGAAGGCAACTGGGTTTATTTGGCACACGAAAGCCAAATTCCAAACAACAATGACTACTACACCACTTACATTGGCCGTCAGCCAATCATCATTGCACGTAACCGCAATGGCGAATTAAATGCCATGATCAATGCGTGTTCACACCGTGGTGCACAGTTATGTCGTTACAAGCGTGGTAACAAAGCAACTTATACTTGCCCATTCCACGGTTGGACTTTCAACAACTCTGGTAAGTTGTTAAAAGTGAAAGACCCTGCCGATGCGGGTTATTCAGATTGCTTCAACAAAGACGGTTCACACGACTTGAAAAAAGTTGCCCGTTTTGAAAGCTATAAAGGTTTCTTGTTTGGTAGCTTGAACCCAGATGTTCCTTCTTTAGAAGAATACCTAGGTGAAGCAACTAAAATCATTGACATGATTGTAGGTCAATCACAACAAGGTCTTGAAGTTTTACGTGGTTCTTCTACTTACACTTATGAAGGTAACTGGAAGTTAACTGCTGAAAACGGTGCCGATGGTTACCACGTGTCTGCAGTACACTGGAACTACGCTGCAACAACTCAGCAACGTAAAGAAAAAGAAGCTGGCGACAACATTCGTGCTATGAGCGCAGGTTCATGGGGCAAACAAGGCGGTGGTTCTTACGGCTTTGAAAATGGTCACATGCTACTTTGGACACAATGGGCTAACCCAGAAGACCGTCCTAACTTTGCCAAGAAAGACGAATACACCGAGCAATACGGTGAAGCGATGGCGAAATGGATGATCGAACGTTCACGTAACTTGTGTCTATATCCAAACGTGTACTTCATGGATCAGTTCGGTTCACAAATTCGTGTATTACGTCCGCTGTCTGTAGATAAGACTGAAGTGACTATTTACTGTATCGCACCTGTGGGTGAAGAGCCAGAAGCACGCGCACGCCGTATCCGTCAATACGAAGATTTCTTTAACGCATCAGGTATGGCAACCCCAGACGATCTTGAAGAATTCCGTGCATGTCAAGCAGGTTACGCAGGTATCGCACTTGAGTGGAACGATATGTGCCGTGGCTCTAAGCACTGGATCCAAGGTCCAGACGATGCAGCCAACGAAATTGGTTTAAAACCAAAACTTTCTGGTATTAAAACTGAAGACGAAGGTTTATACCTTGCTCAGCACCAACACTGGTTAGAACTCATCAAACAAGGCATCGCAACTGAAAAAGAAATTGCGGCATCTACTGAAGGAGAAAACGCATGAGCGACATCACCTTAGAAAAAGTTGCACAGTTCCTTTATCAAGAAGCTCGCTTTTTAGATGATGAGCAATGGGATGAGTGGTTACAGTGCTACGCTCCTACTGCTTCTTTCTGGATGCCAGCTTGGGATGACGATGACCAATTAACTACAGATCCACAGTCTGAAATCTCTTTGATTTACTACCCAGACCGTCAAGGTTTGGAAGACCGTGTGTTCCGTATCAAAACTGAACGTTCGTCTGCAACCATGCCAGACACACGTACGAGCCACAACATCAACAACATTGAAATTGTTGAACGTGATGGCGATAAAGTGACTGTACGTTTTAACTGGAACACCTTGAGTTTCCGTTACAAAACCAACTACAGCTACTTTGGTATGTCACGCTACGAAATCGACTTTTCTGGCGACAAACCACAAATTTTAAGCAAGTACGTGGTGCTGAAAAACGATTACATCAACCAAGTAATCGACATTTATCACCTCTAAGACTGTATTGATTTACAGCTAGGTAAACCTTTCAGCCAGATGGAATTTTGGCTGAAAGGTCAAGTTTTAAAGATTTCTATAGGATATTCAGCCATGTCAAACCACAATGTTGCACTTCAATTTGAAGATGGCGTTACACGTTTTATTTCTGTTACAGATGGTGAAACACTGTCAGACGCAGCTTACCGTCAAAAGATCAATATTCCTTTGGACTGCCGTGACGGTGCATGTGGAACGTGCCGTGCGTTTTGTGAATCAGGTTCGTATGACATGCCTGAAGAAACTTATATTGAAGATGCATTGACACCAGAAGAAGCTGAACAAGGCTATATTCTTGCATGCCAATGTAAACCAACTTCAGACGCAGTATTCCAAATTCAAGCCACTTCTGATGTATGTAAAACTGAAATTCATGCATTTGAAGGTACATTGGCACGTGTTGAAAACTTATCTGACTCGACTATTACCTTTGATATTCAGTTAGATGAAGGTCAACCAGACATTCACTTCCTTGCAGGTCAATATGTGAATGTGGGTATTCCTGGTACAACAGAAACTCGTTCGTATTCTTTCAGCTCTAAGCCTGGTAACCGCTTAACTGGCTTTGTGGTACGTAACGTACCAAACGGAAAAATGAGCGAATTCTTAAGCCAAAACGCTAAAGCTGGCGACAAAATGACCTTTACTGGTCCATTTGGTAGCTTCTACCTACGTAATGTAGCACGCCCTGTGGTGATGTTAGCGGGTGGTACAGGTATTGCGCCATTTATGTCTATGCTGCAAGTGCTTGAAGAAAAAGGTTCTGAGCACCCTGTACGTTTAGTCTTTGGTGTGACCAATGACTTTGACTTAGTCGCAATTGAAAAATTAAACGAACTACAAGAAAAATTCTCTTGGTTCGAGTATCGCACTGTAGTGGCAAATCCAGAATCTGCACATGAGCGTAAAGGTTACGTGACTGGCCATATCGAAAACGAATGGCTCAACGGTGGTGATGTAGACATCTACCTATGTGGTCCAGTGCCAATGGTAGAAGCGGTACGTGGCTGGTTAGATGCAGAAGGTGTTAAACCTGCAAGCTTCCTATTTGAAAAATTCTCTGCCAACTAAGTTTGTTAGACAGTCTAGAAACATAGTCGGAGAATACAATGAATCGCTCAAAAAGATTTGAAAACAAAGTTGTAATCGTGACTGGTGCCGCTCAAGGCATTGGTCGCGGTGTGGCTTTACAAGTGGCTAGCGAAGGCGCACAAGTAGTCATGGCTGACCTTTCTCCTTATGTAGAAGAAGTGTTGGCTGAAATTGAAGAGCTTGGTGGCGATGCTGTTACTGTAAAAGCCAATCTTGAAACTTTTGCAGGCGCAGAATCTGTTGTTGCAAAAGCACTCGATACCTATGGCCGTGTCGATGTACTCATCAACAACGTCGGTGGTGCAATTTGGATGAAACCTTTCCAAGAATTTTCTGAAGAAGAAATTATCAAGGAAGTGAATCGTTCATTGTTCCCAACCCTATGGTGCTGCCGTGCCGTGTTGCCAGAAATGATTAAGAATCAAAAAGGTACGATTGTAAACGTATCTTCTATTGCAACACGTGGTATTAACCGTGTGCCGTATTCGGCTTCAAAAGGCGGTGTGAATGGCTTAACCGCATCCCTTGCCTTTGAACACGCCAAAGACGGTATTCGTGTCAATGCAATTGCCACAGGCGGCACTGAAGCACCACCACGCAAAGTACCACGTAACGCCAACCCGCTTTCTGAATCAGAACAAGCGTGGATGCAAGAAGTTGTAGATCAAACAATTGATCGTACTTTCTTGGGTCGTTACGGCACTATTCAGGAACAAGTGAATGCTATTTTATTCCTTGCTTCTGATGAATCATCGTACATGACAGGTACTGTTGTACCTGTAGGTGGTGGTGATCAGGGTTAAGCCAAGATCATGACCAACTTTAACAGGATCATTGCTTGATGCAAGGAGGCAAATATTCAATGAGTCACCTGTTCCAAACTTTAAAAAATGACTGGTCAATTTCAGCCACTGTTGCAGGATTCTTAGCAGTGCTGATCTCCTATT
The DNA here is from genome assembly GCF_012371415.1 of Acinetobacter sp. A3. Taxonomy (NCBI): domain Bacteria; kingdom Pseudomonadati; phylum Pseudomonadota; class Gammaproteobacteria; order Moraxellales; family Moraxellaceae; genus Acinetobacter; species Acinetobacter sp. A3. Next base: position 18,996 of record NZ_JAAZQW010000013.1, on the reverse strand, counting down.
CGGGTCCATTGATCATCTTTTTTCAGGCAGCACAGCAAGCCCAAGTTTCCCCAGACATGATGATTTCATGGATTTGGGGAATTTCTATTGGTGCTGCAGTCGCAGGTATCTTTTTATCAATTAAGTATAAAGTACCTGTGGTGACCGCTTGGTCTGCACCGGGTACAGCCTTACTGGTAACGCTGTTTCCAGATATTTCTTTAAATGAAGCCGTTGCTGCTTACATCACCTCTGCCGTGGTGATTTTTTTGATTGGAATTACAGGTTATTTTGACAAACTTTTGTCATGGATTCCCAAAGAAGTTGCCGCAGGCATGATGGCGGGAATTTTGGTGCAGTTTGGTTTAGGTTTATTTACTGCAAGCGACAGCATGCCCTATATTGTATTTGGCATGTTGGCAGTATTTTTACTGGCGAAACGTTTCAGTCCTCGCTATGCAATGATTTGGGTATTGGCAGCAGGAATTGTACTGAGCTTAATGTTTGGTCAAATCAACCCAGTCAATACCAATTTTAGTTTGGCAATTCCACAGTTTATTGCGCCTGAATGGACATGGAATTCTACGCTTAACCTTGCATTACCTTTGATTTTAGTCAGCCTGTCTGGACAGTTTTTACCAGGTATGGCAATTATGAAAATCAGCGGTTATGACATGCCAGCCAAACCGATCATCAGCGCGACCAGTATTGCTTCGCTTGCGGTGGCGTGTGTGGGAGGAATTACCATTGTACTTGCCTCAATTACTGCAGCATTATGCTTAGGTAAAGATGCACATGAACTGAAAGAAAAGCGCTATATCGCAGGTGTGGCAAACGGTATTTTCTATATTTTAGGTGGGTTATTTGCAGGCAGCATCGTCATGCTATTCAGCTTATTGCCCAAAGAACTGATTGCAGCTTTGGCGGGTCTGGCACTGTTAGGTGCTATTGCCACCAATATTTCCGTTGCAATGGGTCAGGAATCACAACGTGATGCAGCCCTCATCACCTTTTTAGCAACCGCCTCTGGCATGCAGTTTTTAGGGCTAAGTTCTGTATTTTGGGGGATCTGTATTGGTTTGATCGCTCATTTGGTTTTAACCAAACGTGACAACTCAGCAGCGCCCCTACCTTCAACTCAAAGTTCCAAAAGTTAATGGACAGGCAATTGTCTAGGACACATTATGATTGATAAAAGTCAAACTTCTTTAACAGAAGTTCTTTCGCAAATTAAAGATGGTTCAACCATCATGATTGGTGGTTTTGGTACCGCAGGTCAACCAGCGGAACTCATTGATGGTTTGATTGAACTTGGCATCAAAGATTTAATTATTGTGAACAACAACGCAGGTAATGGCGACTACGGTTTAGCTAAATTACTGAAAGCGGGTGCAGTACGTAAAATCATCTGTTCATTCCCACGTCAGTCTGACTCTTGGGTGTTTGATGAGTTGTATCGTGCAGGCAAAATCGAACTTGAACTTGTGCCACAAGGTAACTTGGCATGCCGTATTCAGGCTGCTGGTATGGGCTTAGGGCCAATCTACACCCCTACAGGTTTTGGTACGTTGCTTGCAGAAGGCAAACCAACCCTAAATTATGAAGGTAAAGATTACGTTCTTGAAAACCCAATTCGTGCGGACTTTGCTTTAATTAAAGCACAGCAAGGCGACCGTTGGGGCAACTTGGTGTACCGCAAATCTGCACGTAACTTTGGCCCAATCATGGCTATGGCGGCAGATGTGACCATTGCGCAAGTTTCTGAAGTGGTAGAGTTGGGTGCGTTAGACCCTGAACACATTATCACCCCAGGTATTTTTGTTCAGCACGTTGTTGCCGTTGGCGCAAAACAACCTGAACAATCTGCATAACTGTCACGTGAAGGAGAACATCATGAGCTATACCAAATTAACACGTGATCAAATTGCTGAACGTGTGGCGCAAGACATTCCAGACGGTGCTTATGTCAACCTTGGCATTGGCTTACCAACTAAAATTTCTAACTACCTGCCTTCAGACAAAGACGTATTCTTACACTCTGAAAATGGTTTATTGGCATTTGGTCCACCACCACCTGCAGGCGAAGAAGACCCTGAACTGATCAACGCGGGTAAAGAGTTCGTCACCATGCTCACAGGCGGTTCATTCTTCCATCATGGTGACTCATTTGCCATGATGCGTGGTGGTCACTTAGACATCGCAGTACTAGGTGCATTCCAAGTCGCTGAAAATGGCGACTTAGCAAACTGGCACACTGGCGCGCCAGATGCCATTCCTGCCGTAGGTGGTGCAATGGACTTGGCCGTTGGTGCGAAAAAAGTCTTTATTACGACTGACCACGTGACCAAAAAAGGCGAAGCTAAAATTGTGGCTGAACTGACTTATCCTGCTACAGGTTTAAAATGTGTAGACCGCATTTACACAGACTTGTGTGTGATTGACGTGACAGATGAAGGCATGAAAGTGATTGAGAAAGTTGAAGGCTTAAGCTTTGAAGAGCTGCAATCTTTAACTGGCGCTAAACTGATTGATGCGACTCAATGAGTATAAATAGACAGACATCGCTATTTTAAACGACGCATTGAATAGAGATTGAACGTTCCTTCTCTTGCGCCATATATGGCTCAGGGCGAAGGTTAGGATGAAGGGAATTTCCAAACATCCTCTCCCTAACCCTCTCCTTCAAAGGAGAGGGAACTTTATAAAGAAGAGAATACTCCATGAAAAACGCATATATCGTTGATGCCATCCGTACCCCATTTGGTCGTTATGCAGGTGGTTTAGCACCTTTACGTGCAGATGACTTAGGCGCTCTCCCAATCAAAGCCCTTATGCAACGCAACCCATCAGTTAAATGGGAACTGGTTGATGACGTGATTTACGGCTGTGCCAACCAAGCTGGTGAAGATAACCGTAACGTAGGTCGTATGTCTGCACTTTTAGCAGGTTTACCGTACCAAGTGCCTGCAACCACTGTGAACCGTTTATGTGGCTCATCGCTTGACGCTATTGCAATGGCTGCACGTGCAATTAAAGCAGGTGAAGCCAACTTAATTATTGCTGGTGGTGTTGAGTCAATGAGCCGCGCACCATTTGTAATGGGCAAATCAGAATCTGCTTATGGTCGTAGTCAGAAAATTGAAGACACCACTATGGGCTGGCGTTTCATTAACCCAAAACTTAAAGAAATGTACGGCGTAGAAACTATGCCGCAAACTGCTGAAAATGTAGCGGAACAGTTCAATATTAACCGTGCCGATCAGGACTTGTTTGCTTTAACCAGTCAACAACGTACAGCAGCTGCACAAGCACGTGGTTTCTTTGATAAAGAAATTATTGCGGTGGAAATTCCACAACGTAAAGGTGAACCTGTAGTTATATCTACAGACGAGCACCCGCGTGCATCAACCACAGCAGAAGCTTTGGCAAAATTGAAGCCTGTAGTAAAAGCTGAAGGTACTGTAACTGCAGGTAATGCTTCAGGCATTAACGATGGTGCCGCTGCCCTTCTCATTGCATCTGAAGAAGCGGTTGCACAACACGGTTTAAAACCACGTGCCAAAATTATCGGTTCAACAGTTGTCGGTGTTGAACCTCGCATCATGGGCTTTGGTCCTGCACCTGCTATCAAGAAATTGTTGGCTCAAACAGGTTTGACCATTGAACAGATGGACGTGATTGAACTGAACGAAGCCTTTGCTGCTCAGGCGTTGGCTTGTACCCGTGATTTAGGTATTGAAGATGGTTCAGAAAAAGTCAATCCAAACGGTGGCGCAATTGCTCTAGGTCACCCATTAGGTGCATCAGGTGCGCGTCTGGTGACGACTGCACTGAACCAACTTGAACAAACAGGCGGTAAATACGGTCTATGTTCAATGTGTATTGGTGTCGGTCAAGGTATTGCTTTGATCATTGAACGTGTTTAATCGCTGAATGCTCTTTCCTCCCTCCTTGATTCAAGGAGGGATCGAGAGAGGATTAAAAAAGCCTAGGATATAAAAAATGCCAACATTTACATCAAATGATGCACAAATCAATTACCAAACTTTTGGTGATGCTGCAAAACCTGCACTGATTTTTTCAAACTCGCTCGGAACCAACTTCAAAATGTGGCAAGCACAGATTGATTTTTTCCAGCAAGATTTCTTTGTGATTTGTTATGACACCCGTGGTCATGGTGCTTCATCTGCGCCACAAGGGCCATATAGCATTGATCAATTGGGTCAAGACGTTGTAAATCTACTTGACCACTTGAATATTGAAAAAGCGGCTTTCTGTGGTATTTCCATGGGTGGTTTGACAGGTCAATGGTTAGCGATTCATCGTCCAGAGCGCTTTAATCAGGTGGTGGTGTGTAATACTGCAGCAAAAATTGGTCAGGAACAGGCTTGGAATGACCGTGCTGCATTGGTACGTGAACAAGGTCTGCAACCGATTGCATCTACTGCAGCATCACGCTGGTTTACTGAACCCTTTATCCAAAGCAACGCGACAGTGGTCAACAATCTTCAAAACGACTTGGCAGCTGGCAGCGCCGAAGGTTATGCGAGCTGTTGCGAAGCTTTGGCTAAAGCGGATGTGCGCGAACAACTCAAAGACATTACTGTGCCTGTTTTAGTGGTTGCTGGTCAGCAAGACCCTGTCACTACAGTTGCAGATGGTCAGTTTATGGTTGAACGTATTACCAACAGCCAATTGTTTGAAATCAATGCATCGCACATTTCTAATGTGGAATTGCCAAATGAATTTAACCAAGCTGTGAAGCAATTTATCCAATAATTGCCACTTTAAAAAATATAGATTATTCAAAATAGAGCTCTTTCGAGAGCTCTATTTTTTTATAGAGGAATACGCAAATTAGACAGACTGGGCTTAAACTAGCTCCACAGCAATTGCTGTTGCTTCACCGCCACCAATACACAATGACGCAATGCCTTTTTTCGCACCAATTCGTTTAAGTGCATGAATGAGCGTCACAATAATACGTGAGCCTGAAGAACCCAAAGGATGCCCTAAAGCACACGCTCCGCCCTGAATATTCACTTTAGCAGGGTCTAAATCGAAGGCATCTATTGCCAACATCGTCACCATGGCAAAGGCTTCGTTAATTTCCCATAAGTCTACATCTGCAACAGACCAACCTGCTTTATCTAGCACTTTTTGAATCGCGCCTACAGGAGCAATGGTAAACTCAGAGGGATGCTGTGAATTAGTCGCGTATGCCACAATCTTCGCCAATGGCTGCAATCCACGTTCTGCTGCAACTGTATCTGAGGTAATGACTAACGCGGATGCACCGTCTGAAATTGAACTGGCATTGGCGGCTGTAATCGTGCCATCTTTTTTAAATGCAGGACGTAAACTGGCAATTTTATCGACCTTAGCATTTAAAGGCTGCTCATCCTGATCAATTACTACCTCACCCTTACGGCTTGTTACGGTCACAGGTACAATTTCATTTTTAAAATAACCGTTTTGAATCGCATCTACCGCACGATTTAAAGAGCGAATGGCATATTCATCTTGTTGTTCACGGGTGTAATTTTTCTTGTCTGCCATTTCTTGCGCCAATACACCCATCGACAAGCCTGTTTCAGCATCTTCTAAACCTTCCTGAAACATGTGGTCTGTGACTTTGCCATGCCCCATGCGAAAGCCCGCACGTGCTTTATCTAACAAATACGGCGCATTTGACATAGACTCCATACCACCTGCAACCACAATTTGCGCTGAACCCGCCTGAATTGCATCTGCAGCCTGCATCACCGCTTTCATCCCAGAACCACAAATTTTATTGATGGTGGTTGCACCTGTGCTGTCGGGTAAACCTGCCTGACGCATCGCCTGACGCGCAGGCCCTTGTTTTAAACCTGCTGGCAGTACACAACCAAAAATTACTTCATCAATATCTGTTGCACATAAGCCTGAACGGGCAACCGCTTGCTGAATCGCGACAGCGCCTAAATCGGGTGCAGTACAACTGGCCAATGAACCTTGAAATCCGCCCATTGCGGTACGTACAGCATCTACAATGACAATCATTTTTTATTCCCTTATTACCGTCTTTTTAAGTTCTTCGCGTAAAAGCCACACTTTAATTCGCTTTTAATAACATCCCTGTGGGTTTCAAAGTAAATCACGTTAAATGTAAATCAAAAGATCAACTGATATTCAGGCAAATGGCTGAATTATGAGCTTGATTAGCGTTTAGCTTTTACTGCTACTCCCAGAAAAATAGAATAAAACGTTATAGAATCCAATTTTATTTCACCAAAATGACCTCTTTGGTTCAGTTTTATTGACAACAAATTTCAGTTATGGATTGTGCTATTTTTCACGTAATCCGTCATCCGTAAATACATAGGTATTTTTAACCAATCATTTGTATCGGGTTTCAAGACCTTGGTGCTATTTGCAAGCATACAAAACTGTTTTAGACTGCAACTTTGTTAGATTTGTTGTATTTGGACTATTCAATGACGACCCTACGCCAAGAAAATTTCCGACGTCGCAAAGAGAAAATTTTGGCAATGGCTGAGATTTTATTACTTGAAAATCATAATGAGATTACGCTAAGTGAACTGGCTGCAGAATTAGACATCGCCAAAGGCACAATTTATAAATATTTTAAGAGCAAAAACCAGCTGTATTTGGAACTGATTATTTTAAATGAACAGCGCTTGCTGGAAATTTCCAAAAAATATCGTGACCATTTTAAAACTTATGTATCGCAATACATGCTGTATAACATGCTCAATTCCAATCGCACGATTTTACTGCATTCCATTGAAGAGCGACTGACCAATAACGAGCGTAAACTGAATGAGTTGTTTGAACAACTGTATGATGTACGTGAGCAACGGATTCTAGAAATTAAAGATATTACACAAGCTTATCTGGAATCATTTAACAGTGCCATGTCTATTCGTGATTATCTGTCTTATATTTGGACAGTGACTTATGGTGCTTCGTTATTACTCAATTCTACGCATTATCAAAAAGCGATCGGTTCACGTGAGCGTTTAATTAAGTTGTATATCAATCAAGCGCTAATGACGCCAGATAAAGTATCTTCTATTGCTTAGCCATACTCTAGGAACAAAAAAAATCCCAAAGTCAAAACTTTGGGATTTTTTTATAGGATTCTGACTGTCTGAAGACACATCATTCTGCACTAATATCTTCAAATAAAACTGAAGATAAATAACGCTCACCGCTATCAGGTAAAATTACGACAATATTTTTCCCAGCATTTTCAGGGCGTGCTGCCAGTTTTGCTGCTGCTGCCATAGCAGCACCACTTGAAATACCCACTAAAATGCCTTCATGCGTTGCTGTTTTACGTGCCCATTCAATTGCTTCAGCACTTTCAATGGCAATGACTTCATCAACCAAGTCTAAATCTAGGTTCTTTGGAATGAAGTTTGCACCAATGCCCTGAATTTTATGAGGTGCAGGTGTAATTGCCTCACCACGTTTCGTTTGCCCAATAATTGGAGATTCGGCTGGTTCAACTGCAACCGTATGCAATGCCTGACCTTTCACTTTCTCAAAATAGCGAGAAATACCTGAAATGGTTCCGCCTGTACCCACACCTGCCACCAGAATATCGACCTTACCGCCTGTTGCTGTCCAAATTTCAGGACCTGTGGTTTCTTCATGGATTTGTGGATTGGCAGGGTTATTGAACTGCTGTGGTAAATAATATGTTTCAGGCTGTTCAGTCGCCAAACGCTCTGCTTCTTCTACTGCACCTTTCATGCCTTTAGCAGGCTCTGTCAGTACCAAATTTGCACCTAAAGCTTTCAATACTTTACGGCGCTCAATACTCATACTTGCAGGCATAGTCAGGGTAATGTCATAACCTTTAGCTGCTGCCACAAAAGCCAATGCAATGCCTGTATTACCGCTGGTTGGCTCTACAATGTGCATCCCCGCTTCTAATACACCACGTTTTTCTGCATCTGCAATTAAAGCAGCACCAATACGACATTTCACTGAAAATGCTGGGTTACGGCTTTCAACTTTCGCCAAAACCGTTGCACCACCTGAAATTAAACGGTTAATACGTACCAATGGTGTATTACCAATGGCTTCTGCATTGTTGCTGTATACTGCAATGCCTAAATTTTCTGGTGTTGGAAAAGCTGCATCTGTGGTCATGTTTATTCCCTAAATTCGTTATATACAAGATAAGATTCAATTTATCATACATTTTTATCTAAATTTTTGGTGAAGTTTAGCCAAAAATGTTTTATACAAAAAAATGATTAGCTTTCAAAATAATGCGAATTAGAATGTGCTCAGAGTTTCTTGTTAGTTCGTCTAGTCGTTAAATTTTCAGTTAAAATTCCAAGTCTGAATGATTCTTTGACTAAATGCCGATTTTATCGGCAGTATTGTTTGAAATTCACTATTTATTTTTTGACAATAGCCGCATATATGCCAATGTAGGGAATGCAATGTCTAATAAAAGTTACAGTCGTTTCTATCGTAATTTCACACAAAAAATCCTAGATAAGATTGTGACGCCACAAGTATTAGGCTCCACCGCTGAATTAGAACATCACTATGCACAGCGTTCCGATCAAACCCAGTTTTGTTACGTCCTACAAGATGCTTCGTTAAGCAATACCGTATTAATAGATCAACAAGCACAATCCCGTGGTTTACCTTCTGTCTATGCGCCTCTACAAATAGCCGAGCATAAAGAAGAAAACTCAATTTTGGTACTGAATGAGAAAAAGCCTCAGCAATATGCTTATCGTTATTCTGCAAAATTAATTCGATTGATTGAAACCCTACAGCAACATCCTGAACAAGATGTGATGTTCGTACCTGTCACCGTGCTTTGGGGACGTTCACCCGAATATGAAGATTCTTGGCTGAAAGCCCTATTTGCCGATGCGTGGTCTACGCCCAACACACTTAAACAAACCATTAATATTTCACTGTATTCACGTGATAACTACATTGAATTTCATAAAGCAATTTCCTTACGCCAATTAATTGCACAAGCGACGCAAGAACAACCACATTTATCACCAGCACACTTTATTGAACAGCGGCTTGAGCATAATTTTAATCAGCACAAAGCCGCTATTTTGGGCCCCGACTTGTCTGACCGCCGTAATTTAATTAATGCTTTAATGAAAAGTGCAGCGGTACAACAAGCCATTCGTAAAGAAAGTATCGAACAAAAAGTAAGTATGTTTGAGGCTGAAAACCGAGCCAAAAGCTATTTAACTGAAATTGTATCTGACTTTTCTTATTCGACCTTACGCTTTGCAGAACTGGCGCTAACTAAGTTATGGACGCAACTTTATGACGGTATTGAAGTGCATAATTTTGACACGGTACGAGAACTGGCCAAAGATTATGAAATTGTCTATACCCCTTGCCATCGTAGTCACATAGACTATTTGTTGTTGTCTTATGTCATTTTTAATCGTGGCTTAATGGTGCCGCACATTGCAGCGGGTATCAATTTAAACTTACCTATTGTTGGTCAATTGATGCGCGGTGCAGGCGCATATTTTATACGCCGTACCTTTAGCGGCAATGAACTATACACTTCTGTATTTAAAGAATATTTGCATAGCTTGTTGTCACGTAATACCCCACTCGAATACTTCATTGAAGGTGGACGTTCACGTACAGGTTTGTTATTGCCACCCAAAAAAGGCATGTTGTCGATGACTATCCAAAGTCATTTACGTGGTGCGACTAAACCAATTGCCTTTATTCCGACCTATTTTGGCTATGAAAAGCTGCTTGAAGGCACATCATATTTAAATGAGCTGAATGGTAAACCCAAAGAAGCTGAATCTTTATGGGGTATTTTAAATTCTGCCCGTAAAATTGAAAAAGTCTTTGGGCAAGTTTATGTGAACTTTGGTGAACCTGTATTTTTAGATGATGTACTGGCAGAAAATCAGGCAAAAGACCTCAAATTAAATATTAATGATGAATTGCCAACTTCCGTAATTCACACGGTAGATCATACCGCACATGCCATTTTAGAAAATATTAATAAAGCGGTGGTGATTAATCCAATTGCACTAATTTCTCTCATTTTACTCAATGCAGATCAACATGCGCTCACTGAGCAAGCCTTACTGCATCGTATCGAGTCATACCGTCAATTACTCAAACAATTATGCTATGACCCACGCATGATTATTACTCATCTTAATTCACAAGAAATTATTGAATATGCTTTAAAGCTTAAACAAGTTGAGCGCTATAACCAAGATGGCGTAGAGCAAATTCGGGTTGCAGAAAGCCAAAAAATCTTACTGAGTTATTTTAGTAATAATATTTTGCATTGCTTTATTGTGCCTGCATGTGTGGCATTAATTATTGAGCAAATGGCAGAACAAAAACATAATTTGACTGCTGCAGATTTAATGCAAAAAATGCAGCATCTTTATCCTTATTTAAAACAAGAGTTTTTCTTGGCGTGGACACAGCAAGAATTAAATCAGGAAGTTGAAAAAATTCTGGCTTATTTTAATCAGAAAGATTTGATTCAAATGCTAGATGAACAGATTACGCCATCTGAATCACCTGAAAAACTGCAAGCACTTTTAGCATTGGCAGAACTTGCAAAACCAAGTTTAAATAATTTTGTGCTTATTCAAAGTTTATTACAGCGTTATAGTCCACATTTACCTTTAAACCTGAAAGTTTTAGAGAAAATGGCTAAAACTGTGTTACAGCGTGCAGCACATACACAACAATTTAAATCGGGCTATTATTTTGACAGTGCGACATTAAGAAGCTTTATTGGCAGTTTGGATCAACAAGCGCTGCTCCAGCAAACGGCTACACAAATCACGCTCGATCCGAGTTTTGGTTCAAAAATGGCAGATTATTTCTCATGGTATAACCCTGCGGTGCATCAGCTTCTTGAAGCATCTAGCGAATTTACCGAAAAAGAATTAAAGAGCTTTGAACAATTGAAAAAGTAAGTTTATTGTAACTGCTCAAGTTTTTTACTTTTATTTTGATTAAAATGTCAGCCCCTTATTTATGGTGGCTGATATTTTATCTCAAATGATATTTGTTCTCATAAAATAAGTTATAATGAATGTTATATAATTTTCTTCCACTCCCGCCTAATGTCCGCATTGGGTTTGCAGCCAATTAAGAGAAAAATGCGATGAACGATGGTCTTGAAATCACCTCAATGCGTGAATCTGCGGATACCGTTGTTGGAATTTTAAAATCCTTAGCAAATAGCGACCGTCTTTTAATTCTGTGCCATTTGTCTCAACAAGAGTTAAATGTGTCTCAAATTGAAGAAATTACTCAAATTCATCAACCTACACTTTCACAACAGTTGATGATGTTACGTAAAAGTGATGTGGTAAATACACGCCGAGAAGGCAAACAAATTTTTTATTCTATTAAAGATGAAAAAATGGTCACAGTGCTCAATACACTGTATGCCCTGTATTGCCCGCGATAACTTGTAATTCCTACTTGAAAATATATTTCTCAAATTTATTTATCTAAAAGCACCTTTTCCTTCATTTGAATACAAAGACTTCTTTGCATTTTTTGTTCATAATATATCTAAATTTATGATTTAGATTTTAATATGTCAGATTTCAATTCACGTTTGGCTCGTGTACTGCCTGCTTGGCGCTGGTTGCGTAAATATAATGCAGACACATTGAAATCTGACTTGCTGTCTGCATTTATTGTTATTGCGATGCTTGTGCCACAAGGTATGGCTTATGCCATGCTGGCAGGTTTACCACCAGTCATGGGGCTATATGCCAGTGTAATCCCTATGCTGATGTATGCCTTAGTCGGTGGTAGTCCAACCCTCTCCATCGGCCCAGTTGCCATTATTTCAATGATGACTTTTGCCACTTTAAACCCATTATTTGAAGTTGGTTCAGCCGAATATATTCAAGCTGCTTGTTTATTGGCCGTTATGGTGGGTTTAATCTCTCTGTTACTTGGGGTTTTACGCTTTGGTTTTTTAATTCAGCTGATCAGCCACCCCGTGATTAAAAGCTTCATTATTGCTTCTGCCCTTATGATTGCAATTGGTCAGCTAAAATTCGTATTAAATATTCCACTACAAGCCAGTAATTTACCTGAATTTTTATATAGCCTTTGGCAATATATTGAACAGACGCATTTATATAGTGTGATTTTAGGCATTGCAGCAATATTATTTCTGATTTATGCCCCTAAAATCATCAACAGCAATGCCATTCGTGAACGCATTCGGGGTAGCGGTTTTATTTTAAAAGCCTTGCCTTTGGTATTGGTTATCGGCTCGATTGTTTTGGTATTTTCTTTTAATCTGCAACAAGTCGGCATTAAAACAGTTGGGGAAATTCCTTCAGGATTTCCACCCATTCAACTGCCTGAGTGGAACCTAAATCTGATTATGCAGCTACTGCCAGGCGCAGCCATGATTGCCATGATTAGCTTTGTAGAGTCGCTGTCTATTGCACAAGCCACAGCCTTACAACAACGTAGTCATTTAAACAGTAATCAGGAATTAATTGCCTTAGGTTTAGCTAATTTTGGTGCGGGTGTTAGTTCATCGTTCCCGGTTACAGGTAGTTTGTCACGTACCGTTGTCAATGCAGATGCCGGCGCAAAAACGCCAATGGCGGGCGTATTTACTTCCATCGTGATTGTAATTGTAAGCTTGTACTTCACAGGTTTCTTTCGAGATTTACCGCTTGCAGTCCTTGCAGCGACCATTATGGTTTCCATTTGGAAATTGGTTGAGTTTAAGTCTTTCCGTGAAAGCTGGCGTTATTCAAAAGCAGATGGTTTGGCTATGTGGGTCACGTTCTTTGGCGTCGTACTCATTGATATTTCCGCAGGCCTGATTATTGGGATAGTGTCTACTTTTATTTTAATGTTGTGGCGAATTAGCCGTCCGCATATTGCAGAAATTGGTTTACTTGAAGGAACACAACATTTTCGCAATATTCAGCGCCATCAAGTCCGCACTGCTGCGCATGTATTGTCTATGCGCATTGATGAAAACCTGACTTTTTTAAATGCGAATACCTTAAAAGGCTTTTTTATTAATCAAGTCAGTCAAAACCCGCAACTCAAGCATGTGGTCGTCAACTGCTCGAGTATCAGTAGCATTGATTTAAGTGCTTTAGAGATGCTTGAGGATTTAAATGCAGAACTGAAAAAATTAAATATCTGTCTGCATTTTTCAGAAATCAAAGGCCCTGTAATGGACAAATTGCAGCATTCCAAACTTTTACAACAACTCAATGGCAAAGTTTATTTATCGCATTATTTGGCTATGCAGGAATTAGCACCTGAGCTGACACAAAGCGTATCATCAAGTAAATAAGCCAAATTTTGAGACTTATTTAACTACCAGATGAACTTTAACATCTGTTAAAAAATATGGTTTCTTAAATATCATTTTCAAAAATAGGTACTTAATTTTTATATCAAAATTATTTTTAAGCGAGTGATTGTTTCAGTATAAAATAGCCGTTTTTCTTTTACTTTGCGTTCTTATGTTTTCAGCTTTTCTGCGTTTGAGCTTAGTCTCCCGAATTATGATTGCAATTGTGCTGGGTGTGGCCGTTGCAATTGTATTTCCTGAATCTGCCGCTTATTTAAGCTTGTTAGGGGACTTATTTATTAAAGCCCTTAAATCTGTTGCACCAATTTTAGTGTTTATTTTGGTCATGGCATCTATTGCCAATTTTAAAATTGGTAGCAGCAATGCCTACATTAAACCAATTATGTTGATGTATGCGATTGGCATGTTTTTAGCCGCACTCAGCGCAGTAATTGCCAGTGTTTTATTTCCAAGTACTTTATTTTTAGATGTAGCCACTCAAGCTGACCTCACTCCTCCTGGTAGTCTTGCAGAAATTTTGAAAAACTTATTACTTAGCTTTGTGGCAAACCCTGTCGTGGCAATTGCCGAGGCAAACTTTATTGGTATTTTGGCTTGGGCAGTCGCTTTAGGCATTGCGTTTAGACACGCCACAGAAACCACCAAAGCATTTTTAACCGATGCTGCCAATGCAGTAAACCGTGTGATTCGCTTGGTAATTAACTTTGCCCCTTTCGGTATTTTTGGCTTGGTTGCTGTTACATTTGCCGATGCCGGATTAAGTACACTTGCAAGCTATGCCCAATTACTGGCTGTGCTGCTGGGCACGATGTTCTTTGTCGCATTGGTGATTAATCCAATTATGGTGGCTTTTGTAACTCGGGCTAATCCATATCCCTTGGTATTGCAATGTTTAAGAGAAAGCGGCATTACTGCATTTTTCACACGCAGTTCGGCAGCCAATATTCCTGTGAATTTAGACTTAGCTAAGCGTTTAGGCGTGCAAGAATCTACCGCAAGCGTGGCAATTCCATTAGGTGCAGCCATTAACATGGCCGGTGCTTCCGTGACCATCACCGTTCTGACCTTAGCTGCAGTGAATACTTTAGGTATTTCAGTCGATTTTAGTACCATGCTAATCTTATCTGTCGTTGCTACAGTGTCTGCATGTGGTGCATCGGGCGTTGCAGGTGGTTCATTACTGCTCATTCCTGTAGCCTGTGGTTTATTTGGAATTTCGTCAGATATTGCCATGCAAGTTGTCGCAATTGGCATGGTGATTAGCGTATTGCAAGATTCTACTGAAACTGCATTAAACTCCTCTACCGATGTGTTATTTACTACTGCGGTTGACCGTGGTTTGAGTTAAGATACAATGAGTTAGAAAACTCATTCAATCTTCAATTATGCCTTTTCAAACTTTACCTCTTTGGGTGCAACTCGGTGCATTTTTTCTGGCAGTGAATGCTGGAATTATTAACGTGCTCGGACTGGTGACCGTGTTGCATCAGTCCGTCTCACACATGACTGGAAACGTCAGTATTTTGGCCATGGCGATGATTGACTGGAAGCCTGATCAAATGATTTTTTTGTTTCTGGTTATTCTATGTTATGTGATTGGTTCATTTTATAGTGGGGTAATTTTAGGCAATAGCCATTTCCGCCTAGGCCGTCGCTATGGCCTGCCTATGAGTTTAGTGGCATTTTTTATTTTAATTTGCTGGGCACTGTTACCCTATTTCCCACGTTATGCACTGCTTTGGGCTTCGGTGGCAATGGGCATACAAAATGCCATGATCAGCTACTATAAAGGCACCATCATTCGCACGACGCATTTATCTGGGGTACTGACCGATTTAGGCTTGGCACTCGGCTACCGTGTACGTGGTTTAGCCGTTGAAAAACGACGTATTGTTTTACACTTGCTGATTTTACTGGGTTTCTTTGTAGGTGGTTTGCTTGCTGCAGCCATTTACCCTTCATTTAAACTCAATTCTTTTCTAGTACCTGCAGGACTCAGCCTTAGCCTGAGTTTGGTGTACTGGATCATTTATTTTCGCTATCGACATATTCAACATTAAGTTTTGGAAATTATCATGGTTAAAAACGCACTACAGGCACAATTGCTGAAAGCAGGTTTAGTCGATAATAAAAAGGCAAAAAAACTGTCTAAACAAGCCGTACACGAACAACGCACAGGCGAAAGTAAAGATGCTGAAGTAAAAGCTAGAATTGCACAGGCACAGCAGGAAAAGTTAGCGAAAGATCAAGCTATTGAGCAAGAAAAGAAAGCGGCTTTGCAGGAAAAAGAACTGAAAGCAGCCATTATGCAAATGATCAGCCAACATAAAATTCGCGATACAGATGGCGAAGTTGCTTATCAATTTTTAGATGGCAAAATTAAAAAGGTATATATCAACCAACAAATTTATAATGCCCTTGTTGCAGGTAGTTTGGTGGTTGCCAAAGAACAAGACAACTATGCTTTCTTACCTAAAGCACTGGCAGATCGCATTAACAGTAAAATGCAGGGTTTCATCATCGTTAATAATTCCGAGAAAAATGAAGCAACCACCGATGAAGATGATCCATACGCAGCTTATGTGATTCCTGATGATTTAATGTGGTAAATCTGAGCATTTACGATTTAAAAGCCAGTATATTTACTGGCTTTTTTATGAAATTAAACTTTGAGTAAAAACATATAATTGAAATGTAGCAAAAAGTTACTCAGCCTTAATTTTTAAACTTCAGCCTATACACTATCTAACAATTTATAGATTTAGCATGAGGGTTTTACTCTACACAGCAATGCGAATCATCGTTCAAATTGAATGTAGCAGTCTTCAACCCTTTAAAGAGAGGATCTTTTGCAAGAGTTTCGCATATTTCAAAATATTCAGGAATGGTATAACCAATACCCATGGTTAGAGATGCTGACCTCACTCAGTCTGGTCATTCTATTGGCAATTTTGGCCAACTTTATTGCCAAGCAAATTGTGGTACGTGGTATCCGTAAACTCATTTCTAAAATGACCTTTGCCAATAGCGAAATTATCTCGCAACACAATGTAATTCGCCGTATTGCCAACATTGTGCCTGCTTTGATCATTATGAATGGCATTACTACCGTGCCGCATTTATCTGACAAAGTCGAAACCCTAATACAAATGGGCGCACAGGCATTTATCTTCCTGACTATTGCCTTGGCCATTTCTGAATTTTTAAATATTTTCAATTTGTTCTATCAGCGCAACCCTAAATCACGCAACAAGCCAATCAAAGGCTATTTGCAACTGGTCAAACTCATTATTTATGTGGTCTGTGCCTTGATGATTTTAGGTACTTTCCTGAAAAAAGATGTGTTTACCTTGCTTGCTGGTTTTGGTGCAATGGCTGCGGTATTGATGTTGGTCTTCCAAAATACAATCTTGTCTTTGGTTGCTTCGGTACAAATTTCTTCTTATGACATGGTACGCATTGGCGACTGGATTGAAATGCCCTCTTTAAATGCCGATGGCGATGTCATTGATATGTCATTACACACAGTTACGGTACAAAACTGGGATAAAACCCTGACCACCATTCCAACCAATAAACTGATTACTGATACCTTTAAAAACTGGCGTGGTATGCAAGAAGCTGGCGCTAGACGCATTAAACGTGCCATTTTACTGGATCAGAGTTCTGTGCACTTTATGACGGCAGATGAACAAAGCAAACTCAAAGAATTTTTGTTATTAGATCAATATTTGCATAGCAAAAATGAAGAGATTGAGCAGTTTAATCAGCAGTTGGCGAATCAGTCACAATACAACCAACGCCGTTTAACCAATTTAGGGACATTTCGCGCCTATGTTGAATTTTACCTGAAACAACATCCTGGAATTAATCAGGCGCAGTCATTAATCATTCGCCAATTACAACCCACGAGCGAAGGCTTACCTCTGGAAATTTACGCCTTTACCAAGACTACAGCTTGGAAAGAATATGAAAATATTCAGTCAGATATTTTTGATCACCTCTTGGCTATTATTCCTGAATTTGGCTTAAAAGTGTATCAAGCACCATCGGGTGCAGATTTAAAGCAAATTGGTGCCCCCTTTAAAGCCATGCCAACAAAAAGCTTAAATCCTGTAGAAATTGACGAGGCATAAACAAGCTAGCTGTTCTTGAGCCATGTTGGATTTTGTCGTGACAAACATTCACATGGCTCAAACATTCGTTCCATTTTTGATCGAACGATAAAATATTTTTATATATTGAAATACATTTGTATATATGAAATATGCACAAAATAATTTTTTCTTTCTGAAGGACTTAGGCTTTATGTATCTATCTAGTAAATATGAAAGTTCATGTATTATAAGCATTTACAAGAAAACCTGAGCATTTTACGGGGTTTTAATCTGTTTTTTTTCATTTGTATAATGCGCCTCCCTATACTAACGATTGCTTAATCTATTCCTGAATAGATTCTTTTCTTATGAAATATATTTTACCTTTTAGTTTATTCTCCTTGGTTTTTCTCACCGCATGTGGCGGTGGCGGTTCATCTACATCATCTGCACCCGCAGCTAGTGGTGCGCCAACAACCATAGCGCCAATAGATACAGCAGTGAGCACTCCTACACCAAGACCCACTACACAGGCTTTAGACATGCTGGCTCAGGCTAAACTTGCAGCAACACCAGAATCAGAACTCAAGTACCCTGAGTTTAAACAAGATGCTACGTTCACTTTTGGTGGTGCTGAAGGAAAGTTGGCTTATCAAGACTTTTTAACTTCATCAGAACAAGCTAAAACGTATATTGCCAACCTTATAATATGTAATGGCAGTTGTTATAAAGATGCAACAGCGCTTAAAACAGCGCAAATTCAATTCAATATTGTGCCGCAAAGCAATGGTTCAATGCACATTGAAAACCTGAAATACCGTCTGTTAGATGAAAATACGCTTGATCTGTACACTATTCAGCAGCCACAGTATTCGTTAATGACCAGCAATCGTATTGCTGAAAGCCATATTGATATACCGACTTAATTTGAAATGCTTGATGAAAACCGTCGTATTTTTGAGTTTTCAATTGAGGGTAATCCGCTCAAAGATGAAATATCTTTTAGCAAACTTCAAATTGCCTTTTCACAACACGGACAATGGTTTACTTCGCTCAGTCAGGATGTGCTCATGGCTGGCACACGTGTTGTAGATCAAACAACTTACAACCCACTAACAGGATTTAGCAAAGCGCGTGCATTTTCAGGTATTGCATTTAATTTAGATCAATCTATGCAAGAACAGATTAATACCTTTGATGTTGCTTCATATAAAGATACCTATATGAGTACCAAAAAATTTAGCAGCATGTTCAATGCCTCAAACATCAAACATGGTTTATATAGCCCAATTGGCAAGAGCAATGCCTTTGGTTATGGCTACACCGAAAATTCAGCTGAATTTTCACTAGGCGATAATGCTGTCTACCGCACTGCGGGTGTATTTGTGATTGATCCAAGCACAACTTTTGCACTTGGTATGGAAAAACGCGAAAACAATAAAGACGTCAGTACTCTGTTCCTTAAAATGTAATCAAACATAGTCAAGGACTAATTCGCACTCTGTTAATGTCTTGTTGCCAAGCGTGTAACTAGAGCCTGAGTCGGTC
>NZ_JAAZQW010000012.1:0-63829 GCF_012371415.1 Acinetobacter sp. A3 | reverse complement strand
CAAGGTCTTGCTCTACTTTCTTTAAGCTTTCAGTCAAGTATTTCATTGCAAGTTTTTTTAAAATTTAATACCTAAATAGTATATGTTTGACTATATTTATCAATATAATTATTTGCTATCAATCACTCCTCCTAAGAATTCATCAAGTTGAGTTTTATATTACGGCTGCAACTTGAGTATCATCTTGAATAAATGCTTCTAAGCGAACTTGACCAGCCAATAGTTGCTGTAATTGGTGGCTAATTGTGTACTGCAATTGCTGCCGTGTCTGTTCGCATATAGGCGCATTTTGCAATTGTTTTGACAAATGCTGTAATGCTGCTTGAGTCCCCAACTGCTGCATTTTAATTGCATACAGATAGCCCAACACCACTCCTTTCTTCACATAATTTGCAGCTAAATCATGCTGCAGATGATAAATCAAAGCACCCATCACCCGTTCATTGGCTGAGAGTTTACGCAAAGGGTCACGTGCCACACGCTGACACGGGTCTTTATAGGCATGTTCACATGAGTCCAGAAAGCTCTGTGCCAGATGCTTTAAGTTTTGCTGACGATGCGGCAACTGTGCAGCTAATCCCAACGCTACTTGTGCCGAAACAGCGCGGGTAAAATCTGCAACCAATGGGTCTGCCATTGCGACACCAATACTGTTATGCCCTATTAAACTGGATAACCAAGCCATCATGGCATGTACACCATTCCATAAACGATTTTTAATGAGTTGGATTTCGGCAATATCATCTACCAAAATCATTTGACGCATGTGTTGCAATAATGGACTGGCATTTTCCACATAAATAGGCATGTCACTTTCAGCATGAAATAAAATTAAATCCATACTTTGCAAAATGTGACTGGGCTGAAAATTGCGTCTTAAATCTTCTACATATAAGGTGGCTTGACGCTCTTGCTCAGGCTGCAATCGAGTATTGTCTTCAATTTCAATTGGCTCTGCTTCGTCATCCAACTGAAATTGCTTAAAAATATTATACTTGATGCGTAATTGGCGATATAAGTTTTGATCGCTTAATTTAGAGACCATTCTATTTACGACAGTATCGCAAAAATAATGCTGCGCCATAATTTTGGCTGCCGTATCGGGATCCAACAACGTCTCTAACGCCTGATGAATATGCGTCATCAAGAGCTGTTTTGCCCCAACTTTATTTAAAATTACCAAAATAGTTAAAGGCTGATGGAGTTCAACTTGCGCTATAAAACGGGCATATAAGCCCTGCGCAATTACTTTAGCCTCTTGCTGTAAAGCATGTTCAGGCAAACATAATGCAATTAGGCTCGACTCCACATACATTTGCTGCATCTGCTGCAAGTTCTCCGCATCAATGATGTGCATATTTTCAATTCGTTCATCATAAGAACATTGTCCATAACGAATTGAATACGTTCCAAAGGCGTTTACTGCAGAACGATATAAGGTATTCCGTGTAGAAGCATAAATACGTTTAGGACGGGTATAGCCATCCCAGTGCGATAAAATTTGGGCCAAATAGCCCCCACCTATTGCACCAAAACCATGAATCCCCACACTCAACTGATTTAAAGTTTGCGGGAAGGCCTCTTGTAAACTCGGCATTTCCAATACAGGAATAACTTGATTTAAGTCATCTAAATAAGCTTGCATACTTGCGTAATAATGCTGCGTGAGTGACAACATATTAGCATTAGGTTTTTTGATATCCCGAAATAGTATGGTTATGCCACCCGCTGCATGTGCAGATTTGATTCCATTTTCAGAATCTTCCAGCATGAAACATTCGCTGGGTTCTAGATTAATTTTTTGTGCGGCTGTTATAAAAATTTCAGGATGTGGCTTGCCCTGTTGCACCTCATCGCCACAAACTAATACATCAAAAAACTTATAGACATTGGCATTAATCAAATATTCTTCGGCAATGGCACGACGACTAGACGTAGCAACCGCCATTCTCAAGCCAGACTTTCGTAACCGCTCTAATACCTGCAACAAACCTTTTTTAATGGGCACACCAAAATTGCGCACACTTTCTAGTTCTAGTTCATCAGCACGCTGACGGATCTCACGGTAAGGAATGTCTGCACTATATTCTGCTTGCGCCAGTTGTTCAGCGCTCTTTGCACTCAAACCCAAACATTGCATGAGGTATACGTCTGAAAATTCAACGCCAATGAGCTCCTGAGATGCCTGCTTCAATGTTTGAAACCGTAATCGTTCAGTATCAAACATTGTTCCATCCATATCAAAGATTGCTCCATGAACAATATTGTTCTTAAATTTAAGCATTTAGCTCCCTTGTTTTATCACTTACGGGTTGCTAGCTTAGACAAAAGCAGATTTGATCTATATGAAAAACATAAAATGAAATATTTGTGATTATTTTTTAACCAATCAAACCCTGATTTTCATGTGATATGTGTACATATGTAACCACATGGTAAATATAAGTAACTAAAATTAAGATAAAGCTGACTTTATTCTCAGCCAATCTGTGGAATCGAATATGTCCCTGTGACATGCGCCACGGCATCATCTACACCTTCGGAATATACCCAAACCTCACCGACCACGAGGTTTTTCCCTACTTTCATTAAGCGACATTCACCACGTAAATTACGCCCTGCTGCGGGCTTGCGTAAAAAGTTGATGTTTAAATTACTGGTCACCGCCAAAGCCACCAAACCCAACTCCCCTAAAATGGCGATATAAAGTGCATAGTCTGCAACAGTCATCATAGTCGGCCCTGATACCGTACCACCTGGGCGTAAATCACGTTCATCGATGTGATAATTCACCAATGCCCCACGTGGCGTGATGGACACAATTTCACATTTTTCCAGACTTTGCGGAAACTCTACTTTTAAAAATTCAATAATTTCTTCTTTGGTCATGCTCATGTTGTTCGATTCACTATTTTTCTAAATGATAAAAAATCTTCTAAAGCACAATCACTATAGAAGATTTTTTAATGCAATCAAATGCGCAAGAATGACTGATTCGCTTGTTAAGTATTTGGCTGTAAATATTGCATTGCCTGTGCAAAGACTTGATCTGGGTTTTGAGTCGCATCCAAGCGTTTTACTCGTTCAGGTTGTTGTTCCCATAAAGTTTGATAACCGCCTCTGACTTTCTCAAAGAAAGTAGCTTTCTCTTGTTCAAAGCGGTCTAACTCACCCCGAGCACGTGCACGGGTCATACCCAGCTCAATTGGGGCATCCAACCAGAAAGTTAAGTCAGGCATACGTGCCACAAAATGGCTATTCAGCATGTTCAACTTCGCTACGCTTAAACCACGGCCAGCACATTGGTAGGCAAAACTTGCATCACTAAAACGGTCGCATAACACAGTTTTACCTGCAGCCATTGCTGGTAAAATCACCTGATCTAAATGCTGAGCACGCGCTGCATACATCAACAATAACTCAGTGTCTGAACACATTTTTTCTTCATGGTTGACCGCGAGTAACAAAGCACGAATTTGCTCTGCCATAGGGGTTCCACCTGGCTCACGGGTTAAAACCACCTCTTGACCTTGTGCAGTAAAATAATCATGAATACGGCGAATGAGTGTCGTTTTGCCTACCCCTTCGGTGCCTTCAAAACTGATAAACATGCTTATTCCCCTGATTTTTTCGCGCGCAGTACATTTAAATATTCCTGCACGGCACGGTTATGATCTTGCAAATTGGTGCTAAATTTATGTCCACCATTACCTGTCGCGACAAAATAAATGTTGTCAGATTGGTCTGGATGCATCGCCGCTTCAATGGCTTTTTGACTTGGCAAGGCAATTGGTGTTGGCGTTAAGCCACTCATGGTATAGGTGTTGTATGGCGTTGGAGTGCGTAAATCCTGACGGGTGATATTACCCTGATAACGATCTCCCATACCATAAATGACGGTTGGGTCAGTCTGTAAACGCATACCCAGTTTTAAACGACGTACAAACACCCCAGACACTTGCCGTAATTCAGCATCAACATTGGTTTCTTTTTCAATAATTGAGGCCATAATCAAGGCTTCATATTTATTTTTATAAGGTAAATCTGCTGCTCGATTATTCCAAGCATCATCCAATGCTTTCATTTGACGCTGATATAAATCGGTTAAAATTTTACGATCAGTTTCACCTTTAGCAAAAAAATACGTATTTGGTGCAAACAACCCTTCTGGATGTGCATAAGGAATATTTAAAGCTTTCAGCAATTCTGCATAAGGTAAATGCACTACTTCTTTACTGACCAAATCATCTTTCTTTAATGCCTCAATCAATTGCTTAAAGGTCGTGCCTTCAATAACCAAAATACGGTTCATTTGCGCATTTTCAGCATTGGCGATCATTTCCATAACCTGACGTACGCTCATGCCCTGACGCACTTCATATACACCTTTCTTCATGCTGTCATGGATCATCACCCATTGGTACAACTTTAAAACAATTGGAAAGTTCACATGATCATCTTCAGCCAAACGATCAATAAAGCGTGAATACGTGTCGCCTTCATTAATTGCCAATAATTGTTTTTGACCTTCAACAGGATAATCTCTAAACAGACTTGACCATAAAATCACGCCAAGCACCAGTAATAGCCCCAGTATAAAAATGATGCCACCTTTCAAGGCACGCATAGACTGTACTGTATTAGTTTTCTTTTTAGATTTTGACGGGCGTTTAGGTTTAGACATAAGAATGTATCTGATTCAGTTGAAGTTGCTTAAATAATTGAATACACGGTTGCACATCCAAAAGCTGTGACTGTAAATGGCTGGCAATTTTCATTGGACTAAGCGCATTGCAAAAAAATAAACTTTGAATGTCCGCAATTTCTGCAGCATCTATATCACGTTGTTCACACGCAATATTGTGCTGTTGCATCCGCGACAAAATTTCTGCCCGCATCACGCCGTGCACGCCATTATAACCAAGTTGCGGGGTAATCCATGTATTGTTTATAAGAATGAAACAATTACTACTCACACCTTCAACCACACGCCCCTGCACATCGGTTACCAAAGCCTCAAGCCACCCCGCTTGATCTGCCTCTTGTTTTAATAAAACCTGTTCAAGACGGTTCAAACTTTTCACACCGACCAACTGTGGCATCGTCAAGCCAATGGTCTGTTCTAAGACACCGCTTTGAATGATTTCGTAGTGGTATTCTGCCCCTAAAGTTTCTTGCGCCTGAGGATAAAAGAATACCCATACATCGGCAGGATGTTCGGGCAAGCTATAGCCACGTTGACCCTCACCACGACTCAGCACAATCTTTAATGTGCCATTTAACTTGCCCTGTTTTTGTTTTAAATCGGCCAGTGTTTTATTAATAAGTTCAAGATTTACAGTTAAATGCATGTGTTCTTTGGCATGCGCTAAACGCGCTAAATGCCGATGCCACAACTCAACTTGATTGTTGCGAATCCGTGCAGTACTAAAACAGCCATCGCCATAATGAAATGCCCGATCTAACAGGTGGATGTGCTCAATAGGCTCAGCATTTTTATAACACTGCATAGACAACTTACTCATGATTTATCACAAAATATAAAAAAGAATGAAGAAATTTATATTTATCATTTGCTGATATTCACCGCATTTTAAATTATTTTTTAAGAAAATGAACTGACTATATGCTTGCCTCATTCAACTCAGCACACAACAAAGCATAAACCAATGAGGTCAATCATGCGCTTTTCAAAATTTAAAATTGGGGTACTGGCAGCCATACTTTCTAGCACAGCACTGAGTGTATCTGCAAAAGACTTTCTCAATGTTTCTTACGACCCTACCCGTGAATTATACGAAGATGTCAATCAACACTTTGGCAACTACTGGAAAAAACGCACTGGACAAACTATTAATTTCAAGCAATCACACGGTGGCTCAGGTAAACAGGCACGTGCGGTTATTGATGGCTTAAATGCCGATGTTGTGACCCTAGCTTTAGCAGCGGATATAGATGTTATTGCAGAAAAAGCCAAACTATTACCCGCTGACTGGCAAAAAAAGTTACCGAATAACTCAACTCCATACACATCAACCATCGTATTTTTAGTCCGCCAAGGTAACCCTAAAAATATTAAGGACTGGGGCGATTTAGTTAAACCAAATGTTGCAATCATCACACCAAATCCGAAAACCTCAGGGGGCGCACGCTGGAATTACTTAGCAGCCTGGGCATGGGCTAAACATCAACCTGCTGGGAATGATACCAAAGCCCAAGAGTTTGTACGTCAAATCTATAAACAAACCAAAGTTCTTGATTCAGGGGCACGCGGTTCAACCACCACTTTTGCAGAGCGTGGTATTGGAGATGTCTTACTGGCTTGGGAAAATGAAGCTCATTTAGCGATTCGTGAACAGCCGGGTAAATTTGAAATTATTACCCCAAGCCTTTCTGTATTGGCAGAACCACCTGTGGCTATTGTCAATAAAAATGCCGAGAAAAAAGGCAATCAGCATCTTGCTCAAGGCTATTTAAACTTCTTGTACTCTCCTTTAGGGCAGGACTTAGCAGGTAAGCATTTTTACCGCCCACGCAGCGCAACCGCATTGACCAAGTATCAGCACGTATTCAAACCTTTAAAATTGGTCAGCATTGATCAAGAATTCGGTGGCTGGGAAAAAGTGCAGAAAGTCCATTTTGAAAATGGTGGTATTTTCGATCAAATTGTAAAAGCCAACGCTGCAAAATAAGCATGTGAAGGACTTGGGCAAGCACCCTCATTGAAAAATAGGGGTGCTTTTTTACCCTATTTTCTTATATATCTCTTTTATTCATATAAAATTCATTTTTAATTGTTTTTTTTGCATAGAAACTCTCGCTATTCTTCGTGCAGGTTTCAAAAATGACTTTTAAACAATGGTCTAGTGATTTGAATTGCAAACCTAACCAGACCTTCCACTCAAAAAGTGGAACAGCAACGTCATTAATGTACATATATTTTTCAGGAGCATCGACATGATTCATACCGTAATTGTTCCAGGCGTGGGTGGCAGCGAACATGCTCACTGGCAGTCTTGGTTACAACGACAACTCATGTCTTGCTCACGTGTGCAACAACAAGACTGGAATTTACCAATTTTAAGTCATTGGGTGGCTGAGTTTGTGAAAACTGTTGCGCCTATTCAGGACGATATCCAAATCGTGGCACATAGCTTTGGCTGTCTGACCACAATTGCAGCCTTGGCACAATATCCTGAACTACAAGAAAAAATTAAAAATGTAGTTTTGGTTGCGCCTGCTAACCCTGCACGTTTTGGTGAATCAGGTTTTGCACAGCAAAGCCAAAACAACTATTTGGCTTATTTTAAGCAGCTCAAATGGTCTGTACCGACTCAATTATTAATTAGCGAAAATGACCCATGGCTAAGCTTTGAAGATGCGCAAGCCTTAGCGCAAACATGGCAATTAAAGCCTATTAATTTAGGTCAAGTTGGACATATTAATGTCGCTTCTGGCTTTGATGCTTTCCCTGAGATTCATCATTATCTCATCTCACAAAATACGATGTCGCATATCAGCAATACTGATAACAGCAAGTATTTATTTAAATTTGCAATTTAACCCTTGCAAACTATGCTTGTGCCGAATTTACATTTTCTTTGCTCTGTTTGTTTTCAAACACAATTCTCTCTTTGAGGAGTCATCATGTCGCAGCGATCCCGAGTGCTGCCAGGATTTGGTCTTTCTCTAGGCTTTACCCTAGCGTATTTATCCTTAATTGTTCTTATTCCCTTATCGGCAGTATTTATTAAATCGCTTGGTATTGGTTGGGATGGTTTATGGGAAATTTTAAGTTCAGAACGTATTCTAAAATCTTTGCAACTCAGTTTTAGTGCTGCGCTCATCGCTGCCTTTATTAACGTGGTCTTTGGCCTGTTATTGGCATGGTGTCTAGTTCGCTACAGTTTCCCAGGCAAACGTATTATAGATGCGTTGGTCGATTTACCATTTGCTCTACCGACCGCAGTAGCAGGTATTGCGCTGACTTCTTTATATGCACCCACGGGTTGGATTGGTCAATATTTAGAGCCAATTGGCATTAAAGTCGCTTATACCCCAATCGGGATTACTTTGGCCTTGATTTTTATTGGTATTCCTTTTGTGGTGCGTACCGTACAACCTGTACTCAGTGACTTAGAAACTGAACTGGAAGAAGCTGCATCGGCACTAGGAGCAAACCGCTTTCAAATTGTCAGTAAAGTGATTTTTCCTATTTTACTGCCTGCCTTAATCACCGGCTTTGCTTTGGCATTTGCTCGTGGTGTAGGCGAATATGGTTCTGTTATTTTCATTGCAGGTAATCAGCCTTTTGAAACTGAAATTGCACCGTTAATGATTATTTCTCGCTTGGAAGAATACGACTACGCAGGTGCAACCACCATTGCTGTGGTGATGTTACTGATTTCTTTTGTGATGCTATTCCTTATTAATTTATTACAAGCATGGGCAAGCCGTCGCACAGGGAGAACTGCACGATGAGTTTAAATACCAACAGCAATGCTTTGGCTGAAAAACTACAGTCACGCGATGCCACCCGTGAACCGACTTGGGTGCGTTATACCCTAATTGCGATTGCCTTAATCTTCTTTTTAAGCTGCTTAATTTTGCCGCTGATTCTGGTCTTTGTAGAAGCCTTTAAACAAGGTGTAGGGGTTTATGCACAAGCACTGGTACATCCAGACACGCTATCGGCAGTGAAATTAACCTTACTGACCGCAGCCATTGCAGTCCCTTTAAACGTGGTTTTTGGTGTGGCAGCCGCATGGGCAGTCGCCAAATTCAACTTCCGAGGCAAATCTATCCTCACCACGCTAATTGATATGCCATTTTCAGTTTCTCCAGTCATTGCAGGTTTAATGCTGGTATTGATTTTTGGTACACAAGGCTGGATGGGCGGCTGGTTGATGGAACATGACATCAAAATTTTATATGCCGTTCCTGCAATTGTTATCGCAACCATTTTTATTACTGTACCTTTTGTAGCCCGTGAATTAATTCCATTAATGGAAGCACAAGGCACAGAAGAAGAAGAAGCAGCAATTGTATTGGGTGCTTCTGGCTGGCAAACCTTTTGGAAAGTCACTCTACCCAATATTAAATGGGGTTTAATTTACGGCGTGATTCTGTGTAATGCACGTGCGATGGGTGAGTTTGGTGCAGTATCGGTTGTGTCTGGGCATATTCGTGGTGAAACTAACACCCTGCCACTTCACGTCGAAATTCTCTATAACGAATATACCTTTAGTGCTGCGTTTGCAGTGTCATCGCTCTTGGCACTCTTGGCTATTGTGACCCTAATTTTAAAAACCTGGGTAGAAATTCGCCAAGAAAAACAAAACCAACGTAATGAAGATTCAACCGTTTCTTAAGGAATGACCACATGAGTATTCAAGTTAAAAATATTGAAAAAAATTTTGGTGCATTCCATGCACTCAAAGACATCTCTCTCGATTTTCCAGATGGTCAATTGGTGGCACTGCTTGGGCCATCAGGCTGTGGTAAAACCACCCTGCTCCGTATTATTGCAGGTTTAGAATCTGCAGATCGTGGCCAAGTAATTTTAGAAGGTCAAGATGCGACCGATGTGCATGTCCGTGAACGTCAGGTTGGTTTTGTATTCCAGCACTATGCCTTGTTCCGCCACATGACTGTATTTGACAACGTGGCTTTTGGTTTACGTGTACGTCCTCGTTCAACCCGACCTTCAGAAGCTGAAATTAAAAAACGTGTTACCCGTTTATTAGATTTGGTTCAACTTGGCTTTTTAGCTGACCGCTACCCTGCTCAGCTATCTGGCGGTCAACGTCAGCGTATTGCTTTAGCACGTGCCCTAGCGGTTGAACCACGTGTATTACTACTCGATGAACCTTTTGGCGCACTGGATGCCAAAGTACGTAAAGAATTACGTCGCTGGTTAAGAACCCTGCATGATGAGCTACACATCACGTCTATTTTCGTGACTCATGATCAGGAAGAAGCACTGGAAGTTGCAGACCAGATTATTGTTATGAACAAAGGCAATGTCGAGCAGATTGGTTCACCACGTGAAGTGTATGAAAAGCCTGCTACACCGTTTGTATTTGACTTCTTGGGTCAAGCCAACCGTTTTGAAGGCCAACACCACAATGGCTTTGTTCAGATTGGTGAAGATCGGGTACAACTGCTGAACCAACCCAATGCACCGCAGGGTGACGTGATTGCATTTGCACGTCCAGATGAACTGCATATTCATGCACAACCACAAGAAAATTGCATTCAAGCTACTTTTTTACGTGAAGTTTGGATTGCAGGTAAAGTGGTTGCAGAATTGCAAGATCGTCAAGGTAATTTAATTGAAATTGCCTTAAGTGCAGAAGAAGCCAAGCTCCACCAATTCCGCCCAAATCAAACAGTATGGTTAAGTGTCAGCACTTTACATTTATTTGAAAATCAAGTTGCATAAGGACATTAAGATGGGGCGTCACATGCCCCATCCTCTTTTAAGGTTTCACCACTATGAATTTCCAACAACTTAGAATTATTAGAGAAACGGTTAGACAGAACTTTAATTTAACTGAAGCCTCAGCTGCACTGTACACCTCTCAATCTGGAGTCAGTAAGCACATTAAAGACCTTGAAGATGAATTAGGGGTACAACTCTTTGTGCGTAAAGGCAAACGCTTACTGGGGCTCACCGAACCCGGGCAAGCCTTGCTGAGCATTGTAGAGCGCATGTTGGTCGATGCTGACAACATTAAACGCCTTGCCGATGACTTTAACAAAGTCGATGAAGGCACGCTTACCATTGCAACAACCCACACCCAAGCACGTTATGTATTGCCACCAATTGTAAATCAATTTAAAAAGGAATTTCCTAAAGTTCATTTGATTTTGCAACAAGCCAGCCCTATCGAAATTTCAGAAATGCTACTTCAGGGTGAAGCCGATATTGGCATTGCAACGGAGTCTTTAACCACAGAAGACAACTTGGCCAGTGTGCCTTACTATAACTGGCAGCACAGCATTATCACCCCGCAAGATCATCCTTTAGCGAGTAAAACTGACATTCAGCTGACCGATCTAGCAGACTACCCAATTATTACGTATCACGGTGGTTTTACGGGTCGCTCTAAAATTGACAAGGCTTTTACCGATGCAGGGATTGATGCCAATATTGTAATGTCAGCACTGGATGCCGATGTCATTAAAACCTATGTGGAATTAGGCATGGGCGTTGGTGTGGTCAACAATGTGGCATACGATGCTGAACGCGATTATCGTCTCAAACAAATTCAGACCGATATTTTTGGCATTAATACCACTTGGATTGCGGTGCACAAAGGTCATTTACTGCGTGGCTACGGCTATGAATTTATTTCATTATGCGCCCCAGATGCAGATATTAAAGCCTTGAAGCGTATTGCGTATCCTGAGGAATAAGCCAAATTAGACCAACATAAGCACGTAAATTGACGTGCTTATGTTTCATCACTTTGCTATGAAATTGGTTTATCTTTTTGTGCAGCAAATAATTGAAATAATGATTTATATTTTATAAAAACCATGAATAATATAGAATCTAAAATAAAAAATACGATTCGATTTTAAATACGATTCTATAATTTCGACCAAGGGCGTAACATGAAATATCACATTTATACTGCGTTATTCTACGTGCTGCCCATCGGTCATGTTTATGCTGCAGGCTTAGAACGCAGTAATCAATCTATTCAAGCTTTCTTTGAAAAAGGCAATTATGCAGAAGTGTCTATGCTGCAAGTCAACCCGAATGTTTCAGGAAAAGTGCAACCTGTTTCATCTGTAGGGAGTCCAGAGTTTTCTACAGGTGATATGGTGAATAAGCAACACTACTTTCAAGCCGCCTTAAAACTACAACCGCATCCACAAATTTCGGTCGCATTATTATTTGACCAACCTT
Source organism: Acinetobacter sp. A3 (assembly GCF_012371415.1). Lineage (NCBI taxonomy): Bacteria > Pseudomonadati > Pseudomonadota > Gammaproteobacteria > Moraxellales > Moraxellaceae > Acinetobacter > Acinetobacter sp. A3. The sequence goes on along the minus strand of NZ_JAAZQW010000012.1, from coordinate 51,909 downwards.
TTTTTACGGATGTGGGTTATCAGTTCAAAACGACTCACCCCTCTTCAGAAATTGCAGACGTTGAATTCGATTCAAACAACATGACTGCACTGGTTGGCTTCCAACCAAATGCAAACTGGAATCTGTTTACGGGTGTGAGCTACCAATCCTTTTCAGGGAATCTCAGAATTGGTACACACGTCGACAATATTTATTTTGATTATGATGTGCACTTCCCTAAAGATCACGCATGGGGCTGGCTGGCAGGTATCAGCTATCAACTTCCTGAATATGCTTTCACTACAGCTATTACCTACCGCTCTAAAATTAAGCACCATACCAATGCTAGCGAAAGTTTTTTGGGGTTTCCTCTAGAGATTGCACCACAGCATGCGACTACTATTCAAACACCAGAATCAATTAATTTCGATTTTCATACAGGTTTACCTGCACAAAATTTTCTCTATGCATCCTTAAGATGGGTGAATTGGCAAGATTTTGAAATTCAGCCCTCACAATATGCTGCAATGCTACAGCAAGTACCTAATATGAATTTAAATCTGATTGATTACCAAAAAAATCAGTGGTCGGCACGTTTGGGTGTAGCGCATCAATGGTCACCAAAATGGATCACTGCTGTTGAAGGATTGTGGGACTCAGGTGCAGGAAATCCTGCTTCCAGCTTCAACCCTGTAGATGGTTATTTAGGTTTAGGTACTGGCCTTATTTATAATTTCACCCCTAAAACTTTTGTGATTAGCGGTATTCATTATCTGTACTTTAATCAACCAAAGAATGCACAAGGGTCTTCTTTGCTTTCACAAAGCTCACACTTTTCACAACTCGAAGAACGGGATGCTTGGATTTATCATCTCAAACTTGCACACCGTTTTTAGTCCATCAAAAAAACGAGCCGAAGCTCGTTTTTTGTTCATTCAAACACTGACTTGAATTACCAATGGTAGCTCACACCCAGTTTCGCCACTGGCATCCATTCATATTTGTCATCGTTACGAACTTCATTCAGGTGATCTACTACTAGCTGGTTATCCTGCCAAGTGCCATCCTCAACTTTTACATTCGTTACTGTAGGGTTACCTGTATAGTAAGCACCAACTTCACCAAATACGCCCCAGTTTTTATTAAGTTTTGGTGCAAAACCTAGACCTAAATATGGTGCAATATCATTACTATAGTCAAGATCATAGCCAAGTTTGCTTAAACCAGTATTTTCACCCTTAACTTTAATAGTTCCACCATCATTACGAGCTTGTAAGCCGTATTGTTGATCGATGTAGCCTACACCCGCTGCAACATAAACACCTTGTGCCCATTTATTTGGACTTGCGCCCCAAGGACGTAATTCAGCATTTAAATAGGTCAAGTTATTATCCATATCAACGTCATAATTGACATCATCAACTTCAACATCATCCGACCAAGAAATATCACCACCGTTATAACCTAAAGCTAAGCCAACGTATGGGTTTGCAGTCCAAAGTAAGGCACCACCATAACCAGTTGTACCGACTTCAGCACGAACACCTGTTGGAATGAGTTGGTTACGGTCAAATGCATAACCATCTTGCACAACAGCTGTATCTGCCATTGCAGAACATGCAACTGCTGCCAATACCGATGCGGCTAAAATTGTGTGTAAAGATTTCATTGTATTCTCCTCAAATTAAAACTTTTGAATTTTTCATTCGTTTTGTCATGGAAAAACTATAGGGCATGTTGCGCTCATCTTTTATGCAAGATTTGCTAGGTTTATGTTATTTTTTGATACAAATTCTTTTTTCTTGTTGATTGTTAAACAATTTAATTTCAAAACAGTAACAATTAAGCCGTATATAATCTGTTTAGCTTTCGACCTTTCATTATAATTTCTTCATTTAAAGCTTAATTTTCAATCTATTCTTGACACAATATAGTGTAAAATCTTGGGAAAATTTTTCAGGTAATTACATCGATGTCGCAGCTTTCAACAATTATTGAACAAGCATTTGAAGACCGTGCTAATTTTACAGCGGCAGATTGCCCTGCTGAAATTCGCCAAGCAGTTGAACAAGCAATTGCGGGTTTAGACAATGGCACATTACGTGTAGCTGAAAAAATTAATGGTGAATGGATTGTTCACCAATGGTTGAAAAAAGCAGTTTTACTATCGTTTAAATTGAATGACAACAAGCCAATTGAATCTTGTGACCTTCGTTTTTACGACAAAGTCGATACTAAATTTACAGATTGGACTGACGAGCAATTTAAAGCTGCAGGGGTACGTGTTGTACCACCTGCCGTTGCACGTAAAGGTTCATTCCAAGCCAAGAATGTCGTATTAATGCCTTCTTATGTAAACATTGGTGCCTATGTAGATGAAGGCACTATGGTAGATACATGGGCAACAGTGGGTTCTTGTGCACAAATTGGTAAAAATGTTCACTTATCAGGTGGTGTAGGCATTGGTGGTGTACTTGAACCTTTGCAAGCTAACCCCACTATTATTGAAGACAACTGCTTCATTGGTGCACGTTCTGAAATTGTAGAAGGCGTGATCGTAGAAGAAGGCTCAGTCATTTCTATGGGCGTGTATATTGGTCAATCTACCAAAATTTATGACCGAGAAACGGGCGAAATCCACTACGGCCGTGTACCTGCTGGCTCTGTTGTCGTATCAGGCAACTTGCCATCTAAGTGTGGCACATACAGCCTATATGCGGCTATCATCGTGAAAAAGGTAGATGCCAAAACACGTGCAAAAACCAGCTTGAACGATTTATTACGCGAAGACTAATTTCCTTTCAGTCTTCAGCATCTCTACGATCAGCAATGATCGTAGGGATTTTTGTTTTTTATATACTGTGATGAATATTATGAGTACGCTGCGATCTTCCGCTATTCCTGTTTCTGATCCGTCTGCGGGGTTACGCATTACGGAGATTTTTTATTCATTACAGGGCGAAGCTAATACTTCTGGTTTACCGACAGTCTTTATTCGTCTTACGGGTTGCCCTTTGCGCTGCCATTATTGTGATACTACATATTCTTTTGAAGGTGGTGAACGCAAGTCTTTAGATGACATTATTCAAACTACGCTCGATTTTAAAACCCCGTATGTATGTGTCACAGGTGGCGAACCACTAGCTCAACCCAATGCACTGCCACTTATGCAACGTCTGGCAGATTTAGGCTGTGAAGTGTCTTTAGAAACCAGCGGTGCTTTAGATGTCTCTAAAGTGGATCATCGTGTATCTAAAGTGCTGGATTTAAAAACCCCTGCATCGGGTGAAATGTCGCGTAATTTATTATCAAATTTAGATTTTTTAACCCAGCATGATCAAATCAAGTTTGTGATTTGCAACCATGATGATTATCTTTGGGCAAAACAGCAGCTTGAACAATATCAACTGCATAAAAAAGTAGACACGGTGTGGTTCTCCCCCGCATTTGCAGTCGAAAAAGGTGCAGTAAGCCTGCCTCAGCTTGCACGTGATTTAGCACAGTGGATTTTAGCCGACCATCTCCCGGTTCGTTTCCAGTTACAATTGCATAAATTGCTTTGGAACGATGAAACAGGTCGCTAATGCTGACTGCTGAAATTGCTCAGTATTTTGCTCAGGCCTTAAATCTTAATTTTTAAAGTTTTGGAGATTCAACTATGCGCCCTCGTGCCATTGTATTGTTATCTGGTGGATTAGACTCAACCACGTGTTTGGCATGGGCACAAGCGCGTTATGAATGTATTGCGCTTAGTTTTATGTACGGTCAGCGCTCTACCACAGAATTGGATGCTGCACGTGCCTTGACCCAAAAAGCAGGCGTTGAGCACCGTGTGATTAATATTGATTTGGGTAATTTAGGTGGTTCTGCGTTAACCGATCACAGCATTGAAGTACCTGACCATGAGCAAGAAGGTATTCCTGTTACCTATGTGCCTGCTCGTAATACCATCTTCCTGTCTTATGCCTTAGCTGCAGCAGAAGTATTTGATGCCGAAGCAATTGTGATTGGTATTAATGCGGTTGATTATTCAGGCTATCCTGACTGCCGCCCTGAATTTATTGATGCTTTTGCCAATATGGCACGTCTGGCCACCAAAGTGGGTGTAGAAGGCAAACCGCTAAAATTTGAAACACCATTGTTACATTTATCCAAAGCAAATATTATTCGCTTAGGTATTGAACATGGCGTAGACTATAGTCAAACGGTTTCTTGCTACCAAGCAGATGACCAAGGACGTGCTTGTGGTAAATGTGACAGCTGTCGCTTACGCAAACAAGGTTTTGCCGATGCAGGTGTTGCAGACCCAACACGTTATATACCGTCATAATAAGGTAAAGTGTATGAAAAATTTAAAATCAAACATTATGGTTTCTGCGATTGTGTCTGTAGCTGCATTATTCGCAACAACAACACACGCAAATAATGATAAGTTGCAACAGGCATACAAAAGCACCAATGTAAAAGCAGCTTTAATTAATGTTTGTAAAGAAGAAACTGCTAAAGGCAAAAAACTAACTACTGCTGAAGTGAACAAGTATTGTACTTGTGCAGTAGAAGCAGATGGTAAATTGACCAACGCTCAGAAATGGGAAATTCAAAGTGCCATTAACCAGAAAAAGAGCCCTGGTACTTTAGCTTTTGTACAAAAGCAAAATAAAGATTTACAAGCTTGTTTTGGCCCACAGTTAACAGGTAAATTAAAAACCTTAACTGAAGAAGCAATGAAAGCTGCTGAGAAAAAATAAGTTTTCTTAACAATTTCAACTAGCCACTTTATGTGGCTAGTTTTTTATGTGTATGGTCTTGGAGAAAAATATGAGCACGGCTGCAATTCAATTACCAAATCAGGCTTTTCCTGCAACTACAGGTGAAGTGAACTTAACCGAACTTGGTACAGATTGGTTGGTGGTTTATTTTTACCCAAAAGATTCCACGCCTGGCTGCACGACACAAGCTGTGGATTTTACTGCACTAAAAGCTCAGTTTGATGCACTGAATACCACCATTATTGGAATTTCGCGCGATTCGGTCAAAGCCCACCAGAACTTTACCGAAAAGCAATCTTTGGGTATTAATTTAATTAGTGACAAAGAAGAAGTACTGTGCCAATTATTTGATGTAATTAAAGAAAAAAATATGTATGGTAAAAAAGTGATGGGGGTTGAACGCTCGACTTTTATTTTCCATCAAGGTCAACTGGTAAAAGAATATCGTAAAGTCAAAGCTGCAGGACATGCAGAACAAGTCTTGGCTGACTTAACTGCTTTACAGGCTTAATTTTCTGCTTTAAAAAATTATGGATGATTGACATATTGTCAATCATCCATTGCTCTCTAAAAATTCATTATTCCAGCAAATTGCTGCTGTCCTGTTGTTGATATTTTTCTTGTAACTGTTGATAAATAGCTGTGCTTTGAAATGCTTTTAAGAAATCAATTGTGCCTTGCGGGAAAAAATTAGGCTGGATTTCCCCACGATAATACGCTTCACGCGCAGGTGTAGCAGACATCGCACCTTGCAAACTGTCTAGCTCGACCATTTCCCATTCAGGAAAAAATTTTAAATAATAAGATGAATCATCTTTAAAATGCCCAATCAATCCAACTCGGTCTTGTGGATGAATCAGTTCATTCACTAAAGATTTCACCAGTTTTTGCCATTTTTCATCATTATACACATCTACTACGTGCACAAATTTGATCCGCTCTTGCAAATCTGGCGTGAAGTTAGACAAAATCATTTGCTCACGTTCTTTGGCTAAAAACGGATTTTTTAAATTACGCTCAGCTTGAGCCGAACCCAAGGCCAAAATCACATAATGACTGCGCTGCAAAGCAATTTGAATAGTTTGCAAGTGTGCCAAATGAAATGGCTGAAAACGGCCAATGAAAACCAAATAATCAAAGGTATATTGCATAATAAATCTAACTTTTTATGAACTCATGAGTTGTGCCAGCGCTGCGAATTTGCGACATAATGAGCCATAAATTCAACCCAATTAAAGCAAGGATAGTACGATGACACTGAGCTGTATTCAACAACCCCACCCACATTTGAATGCGAATTTAGAGCATGGTGTACTGACTTTAGCCATCAATCGCCCAGAAGCAAAAAACGCGCTGTATGGTGAATTATATTTATGGATTGCACAAGCCTTAGATGAGGCAGATCAAGCCAATGAAGTGCGTTGTGTCATTTTACGTGGTGCAGATGCCGACTTTAGTGCAGGCAATGACATGCAAGACTTTATGAAGTCTGCTGCACTTAAAGGGCAATTGCCTGCTGCGGAAGGCCCTCCATTCATCTTGCTAAAATCTGCAGCTAAGTTTTCAAAACCTCTAATTGCTGCAGTTCGTGGGGTAGCAATTGGCATTGGTGTCACAATTCTGTTACATGCAGATTTAGTTTATAGCGATGACACTGCGCTATTCCAGATTCCATTTGTGAGTTTAGGTTTATCGCCAGAAGGGGCTTCGAGCAAGCTTTTAGTGGAGCAAGCAGGCTATCATAAAGCTGCTGAACTTTTACTGACTGCACAAAAATTTAATAGTGAAACTGCCTTGGCTGCAAACTTAGTCAATAGTATTGAAAGTGATGTCTATGCAACTGCACAGCAAAAAGCAGCGCAATTGGCCGCTTTACCATTGGCTTCACTCAAACAGTCTAAAGCGTTAATGAAACACAATGTAGATGAAATTGTGGCGTGGATTGACCATGAAGCCGAAATTTTCATGCAACGTGTCGGCTCACCTGAAATGATGGAAGCTGTGCAAGCCTTTATGCAAAAGCGTAAACCTGACTTTAGCCAGTTTAATTAAGCTGCTGTTTCACTAAAAATGAATTCAACACATCACCTGAATTAAGAAGAACTACTAACCACATTCGGCTTAAGCGAATGTGGTTTTTTCTTTATTCGCCCCCATATTTTGCTAAATGCTGTCTATCATTAAAATTGAGGATTATCTGAAATGTCTACTAAGCTTACTCAAGACACCAAACCAGAGAAAAAAGAACGTTATTTTGAAGCTGCCCCACAAGATATTGATGTCGAAAACTTTAAAAAAGTCATTCAAAGCCGTCGTTCAGTACGAAAATTTACTGACAAAGCCATACCTGCTGAGATTTTAGATGATTGCTTAGACATGGCCTTACTTGCACCAAACTCATCTAACTTACAGCCGTGGACATTTGTTGTGGTGCAAAACCCTGCTAAGAAAAAGCAACTGGTCAAAGCTTGTTTAGGTCAGCTTGCGGCTCGTACTGCTGCAGAGCTCATTGTGTGTATAGCACGCACTGACCGGGTGGATGAAATGGCCAAAAAGAATATCAGCGAGTTTCCTTTTCCTGAAGCCCCTGCTGCGGTGAAAAAGTATTACAAATTTATTCCTTATAACTACATGACAGGTTACTTAAACACAGTAGGTAACTTTAAGAAAGTTGCATTTAAAATTGCACGTAGTTTAGATAAACAATTGCCTGTCACTGCCTTCACCCCTGCCGATGCAAAACTTTGGGCCAGTAAAACCACCGCACTCGCTTGTGAAAATATGGTATTAGCACTTCGTGCACATGGCTTTGACAGCTGTATGATGGAAGGTTTTGATGAACCGATGGTACGCAAATTATTAAAGCTGAATGATCAACAGCACCCAGTTATGGTTATTGCTGCAGGTGAACGTGCCGAAGATGGTGTATTTTTCCCGCAATATCGTTTTGACCGTGGGTTATTTATTCAAAAGGTTTAATCCTTTATTTCAATCATTTGTAAAAACTCAAAGGCAGGTTCTTCATAAGGATGACTTGCCTTGAGTGCCTTTGCCACAGCCTTGGCGTATTGCTCAGGCACAATAGTTTCCACTCGCCACTCGGCCACCTGTTCTAAAGTATCCAGCTCACCAATAAATGGTTCCGCACCCTGTACCGGCTTAAATTGTCCCGTGCCTAAAACCTGCCATGCACAATGCTCATAATTGCCAATCCCACCCGCACCCGCTGTAAAAATAGCGTTCTTGGTTGCCTCAAGATGTGATTCGGGTACGTAGTAGATGAGTTTTAGCATATATTTTCCTTATCAACATATGAATAAAATCGTTCGTTAAAATCTATTTAAAACAGTCTAAACAGAATTTATGCAATCAGCCTTGTTCTATACAAAACACTTAATCATTTAAATCAGATAAAACAAATAAGCCACCTGAAGGTGGCTTAATCTGCATCATTATCAAATTAGCTCAAGCTTAACCAATAAACTTACGTGCATTGCGGAACATACGTAACCACGCACCATCTTCAGTCCATTCTTCAGGTTTCCAAGAATGTTGAAGTGCACGGAAATTACGTTCAGGGTGCGGCATCATAATCGTTGCACGACCATCGGTTGAAGTCACCCCAGAAATAGCATCTGGTGAACCATTCGGGTTCATTGGATAATGCTGCGTTGCATTTCCATGACTGTCCACATAACGTAAAATTACTTGGTTGCCTGCATTCAATGCAGCCAAATTCGCTTCTGGTGCAACGACACGACCTTCACCATGCGCCACTGCGATTGGTAAAATTGAACCTTGCATATCTTGTAACAAGACAGAATTCGATTTTTCCACACGTACGTTAACGCTACGTGCCTCAAATACTTCTGAAGTATTACGATGGAAACGTGGCCACGCTTCTGCACCCGGAATTAATGGCGCTAATTGTGACAACATTTGACATCCGTTACAGATACCCAATGAGAAAGTTTCTTGACGGTTAAAAAATTTCTCAAACTGATCACGCAGTTTCGGGTTAAACAACACAGATTTTGCCCAACCACCGCCAGCACCCAATACGTCACCGTAAGAGAAGCCACCACACGCCACTAAACCTTCAAAGTCGTCTAAATCGACACGACCTGCAAGTAAATCACTCATGTGTACGTCAACAGTGTTAAAGCCAACTTTGTCAAACGCTGCCGCCATTTCTACATGACCATTCACACCCTGCTCACGTAAAATCACCATATTAGGACGACGTGTGTTGATATACGGTGCTTCTACAGACTCATTTAAATCAAAGCTTGGTTGTGCAATTAAGCCTTTGTGTGCTTTATCGGTAATTAATGCAAACTCTTGATCAGCAGTTTCTGAGTTATCACGTAAACGTTGGATTTGGTGGGATACTTCAGTCCATGCCACTTGCAAGTCTGCACGTTCAAGTACCAAACCATTTACAGTAAGTTGGTCTGTGTTATTGACGGTACCCACGACTGTAATTGCATCTTTCAAAGTAGATGCAGCAACTTCAGCAGCTAAGTCAGCCCAATCTGCTTTAGAGATTTGTAGTACTGCACCAATTTCTTCAGCAAACAATGCTGCAACAGATTGATCTTCAAGTGCCACACCTAAACGTGAAGCAAACATCATTTCTGCAACAGTCGCCAATAAACCACCATCACCAATGTCGTGATAGGCTTGGATCAGACCACGTGCATTCCAATCTTGCACCAACGCAAAGAAAGCTTTGAACTCATCAAAATTGTCTACATCTGGTGTGATTGAACCAATGGCTTTATACACCTGTGCCAAAATTGAACCGCCTAAACGGAACTGACCTTTAGACAAGTCAATGCGTACTAACACTGAATCGGTATTTTTTAATTCAGGAGTTAATGTTTTGCGTACATCGGTTACAGGTGCAAAGGCTGTGATGACACCTGACATTGGTGAAGTTACAGATTTTTCTTCGCCTTCGTCATTCCAAGTGGTACGCATAGACAATGAGTCTTTACCTACTGGAATTGCAATACCGAGTGCAGGACACATTTCCATACCAATGGCTTTAACACCTTCAAACAAGGCTTGGTCTTCACCTTTTTGCCCTGCTGCCGCCATCCAGTTTGCAGATAATTTAATATCGCTAATCTGATCAATTTTGGCCGACATGATGTTAGAAATTGATTCTGCCACTGCCAAACGTGCAGATGCTGCTGGGTTTAACAATGCTACAGGCGGACGTTCACCCATTGCCATTGCTTCACCTGTGAAGCCTTGCAAGCTAGTTGTGGTCACCGCTGCATCCGCAACAGGGACTTGCCATGGGCCAACCATCTGATCACGTGCAACCATACCGGTAATTGAACGGTCACCAATGGTGATTAGGAATGATTTAGAAGCAACTGTTGGATTTTTCAAGACGCGGTAAATCGCATCTTTCAGATCGGTGACTTGTGCCGCAGCAAAGTCATCCCCTTTACGCTCAATACTTTCATACGAACGGCTCATGCGAGGTGTACCACCTAACATAACCTGCATTGGCATATCTACAGCTTTGTTTTCAAATAGCGGGTCTTCAACCGTTAAATGACGCGCTTCAGTCGCTTCACCCAATACTGCAAACGGGCAACGCTCACGCGCACAGATCGACTCAAATAATTCTAAAGAACTTGGACGGATAGCCAATACGTAACGTTCTTGCGCTTCGTTTGACCAAATTTCCATAGGCGACATGCCAGGTTCTAAAGATGGAATCTTACGCAAATCAAGTACTGCGCCCAATTCGTGATCATTCACCAATTCAGGCATTGCGTTAGAAATACCACCTGCACCAACGTCATGCACCGATACGATTGGGTTGGCATCTTCCAAACGCCAGCAAGTATCAATCACTTCTTGGCAACGGCGTTCCATTTCTGGGTTTTCACGTTGTACTGAAGCGAAGTCAAGGTTTTCACCCATTGTACCGCTATCTACAGAAGATGCAGCACCACCGCCCAAACCAATTAACATGGCTGGACCGCCTAAAACGATGAGCAAGTCACCTGGCTGAATTGGATCTTTTTCAACATGATCTGGACGAATGTTACCGTAACCACCTGCAATCATGATTGGTTTATGGAAGCCTTTGACTTCACCATTCACGTTTTGCTCAAAAGTACGGAAGTAACCATTTAACGCAGGACGACCAAATTCGTTGTTGAATGCTGCACCACCCAACGGGCCTTCAATCATAATTTGTAATGGCGATGCCATACGTGAAGGTTTACCGTAATTTTCTTCCCAAGGCTGTTCAAAACCAGGAATGTTCAAGTTAGATACAGTAAAACCTGTCAAACCAGCTTTTGGTTTACCACCACGGCCTGTTGCACCTTCATCACGGATTTCACCGCCCGAACCTGTTGCAGCACCTGCAAATGGAGCAATTGCCGTTGGGTGGTTGTGAGTTTCCACTTTCATTAGAATGTGGGCAGCTTGGCTCTTGTACTTATAAACGTAGTGACCTGTCGCTGCGTCTTTTTTCGGATAAAAACGCTGAGTATCAAAACCCACAATGACCGAAGCGTTGTCTTTATAGGCAGATAAAACATCTGTAGGTGATTCTTTATAGGTGTTCTTAATCATTTGGAACAATGACAATGGCTGTACTTCGCCATCAATTGTCCATTCAGAACCAAAGATTTTGTGACGGCAATGCTCAGAGTTAGCTTGCGCAAACATCATCAATTCGATGTCATGCGGATTACGACCTAACTTGATAAATGCATCAGTTAAATAATCAATTTCTTCATCAGACAATGCAAAACCAAATTCGCTGTTGGCTTTTACCAGCGCAGACTTACCTTCGCCCAAAATATCAATGCTGTTGAGCGGTTTTGGCTCAGTTTCAGTAAATAACGCTGCCGCATCATCTATATGATTGAACACACTTTCAGTCATGCGGTCATGCAATACTTGTTTAACTTCATTCGATACCGCTGAAATACCTTTCAGGGTGAACAAAACACCACGCTCTAAGCGGTGCACAGGTGTATTACAGTTAGCAAAAATATCTGTTGCTTTTGATGACCACGGTGAAATTGTACCCACACGTGGAGTGACTAAAATTTGAACTTCATCACTTGCAGCTTGGCGTAATTCAAAAGACGCACCATCGTTTAAAAGCTGTAAAGCAGATTGCTGTTGTTGCTCGTCGAGCGCTTGGTCAAATAAATAAACCCATTGGCTATCGAAAGATTGAACAGAACTCATTGACGCTAAACGGTTTAAGAGTTGAGTTTTCTTAAAAGAAGAATGTGCAGGTGCACCGGCAACGATAAACATGCTGATTTTGGCTCCACGGGCTGATCTTTTGGACCATGCCACAATGTGACTTGAAGAGAGCGCATATTCTACTGTGAAATGCCCAAATCAGCTAGATGGCAAAACAGTTTTATTGCTGCGTTTCAGCAGCAAAACTTCTGAATATTGAGATAAAGCATAGATTTCCGATGGTTTTGCATCTTAGATGATTCTGCCATTTTAGAAACACGTTAAAGCTGTATTTTAAAAGACAACTCATGTCGCACTCCCCTAGAGCTTTTGCATTTTTTTTGGCATGATGCAAACAAGCACATAGTGAATAATGATAAATGACTCAAATGCGTTGGTTAGAACTGCTTTCTACAGTTCGGATTGGTAGTAAAAAACAAAGTACAGAACAGGCGCGCAGCCCTTTTCATAAAGATTATGACCGTATTATTTTTTCGCAAAGTTTTAGACAGTTAAACCGTAAAACCCAAGTTCACCCGCTGACACAGCATGACGGTATCCATACTCGTCTAACCCATTCTTTAGAAGTCTCTTGTATTGGACGCTCTTTAGGTATGTTGGCCGCAGAAAAAATTAAAGACCACTTACCCATGTGGATTTCCCCTGCCGATGTCGGTGCCATTATTCAAGCGGCTTGTTTAGCGCATGATATTGGCAACCCACCTTTTGGACATGCTGGTGAATATGCCATTCGCGAATGGTTTGATGATGCCTCACACGGCAACTTTCTTGCCAAACTCAGCGATGAAGAAGAAGCCGATGTACGTCAGTTTGAGGGCAATGCGCAAGGCTTACGTCTACTCACCAAAATTGATTATCACCCCAATGATGGCGGCATGCGCTTAACCTATGCCACCTTAGGTGCATATTTGAAATACCCTTGGCTCTCCAAAACCATTGCAGAACAAGGCAATCGCCCTGCCAACCAACGTGCAAAGTTTGGCTGTTATCAATCAGAAAAAGAGATACTCCAACAAATTGCAGAACAGCTTGGACTGATTCAATTGGGGGATTATCACTATTGTCGTCATCCACTCACCTATTTGTTAGAAGCAGCCGATGATATTTGCTATGCCCTGATTGATCTAGAAGATGGCATTATTCTAAATATGCTCAGCTATGAAGAAGTTGAACCAATTTTTCTAAACCTGATTGGTGAGTATGGCATCCCTGAAGAATTGGCGATGCCGCGTACCACATGGCAACAGAAAATTGCAGCTTTACGTGGTCGAGTGATGAAGCGTTTGGTCGATGAAGTTACCACAGCTTTTGCTAAACATCATTTAGAAATTTTAATGGGCCAACTACAAGGCAGCCTATTACAGTATTGCTCGGCAGATATTGAAGTTGGTATTAATCGCGCCAAAGATTTAGCCCGTGAGAAAATTTTTGAGCATCCACAAAAAGCGGGGCTTGAAATTATTGCACATCAAAGTTTACAAAATATCTTGGATGCGTTTATTCCATTGACCACACCACATAAAACCCTCAGCTTTAAAGAGCAGCGTTTAATGTCTATTTTGCAGCGTGCAGGGGCAGATTTTGCGCATAATCATTATGAAAATATTATGCAGGTCTTAGATATTATTTCTAAGTTTTCTGATCACCAAGCCTATAATTTGTCACAGGAATTACAGGGCAATAAGGTCGGACTACTTGGATGAATACGTTGGATATAAACAATATCATCACGCAAATACAGATTTTGCCTTTTAGGGCAAGGCACTCTAGTATGCAAACCTTAATTCATTTAAAACCAATGTGTGAAGCATAAATATGATCGGATGTCTTATTGGCGAAGTGTTAGCTTTGGAAGCACCAACCGTGTTGCTGAATGTCAACGGTGTGGGTTATGAAATTGACACCCCACTCACCACATTTTGCCAACTTCAAAAAGGGCAAAAAATCACCTTGTGGACACATTTAGCAGTACGTGAAGATGCACAATTATTGTATGGTTTTTTAGATGCACAGGAAAAAACCATTTTCCGCACCTTATTAAAAGTAAATGGTGTCGGCCCTAAAATGGCCTTAGGGATTTTATCGACCTTAAGTGTGGAGTTGCTGATTCACACTGTAGAGCATGAAGATATTAACACTTTAATCAAAGTGCCGGGCGTGGGTAAAAAAACTGCTGAACGCTTGATGATTGAATTGCGTGACCGCTTTAAAGCCATGTCTAGTGAAGCAACCAGTCACAATTCTACAACCACCCAAATTCAGTTCACAGGTAACTCTGCTGTTGCTGAAGCTGAAGCTGCACTGCAGTCTTTAGGCTACAAACCTGCGGAAGCGCAAAAATTAATTAATGCAGTCAAGGCCGATTTTACCGAAGCCAGCGACATTATTCGGGCGGCATTAAAGTCGATGAATCGCTAAGCACACATTAATATTACCTGATTCACTTAATCTGATACGCGACGAAGTCATTCGCAACTGTTTGAGGCAGGAGGCATTTGCACAAAAATGTTTCTGCGATATTATCGATACGAATCAAAATTCGACGAGTTTTGCGAATGACAATGGTTTTGCTTACTTTTGCCTAAACAAAAGTAAGGCGAACCGCAGGTTATTCCTCATATTAAAGTTCTATTGGAAAGACTCCGTCAAAAATGTTTTGCGAGACTTCTAATTAAAATCAGTTTACATAAAGTTTAGATCGCCTATGCAAGACCGTCTCATCAGTGGTTCTGAAAAACCCGAAGATCAAATTGATCGTGCCATCCGCCCAACTTCCCTCGATGACTACATTGGGCAACCTGTAGTGCGCGAACAAATGGAAATTTTCATTGGTGCAGCACGTGGTCGTGGTGAAGCGCTTGACCATACCCTCATTTTCGGACCACCCGGTTTAGGTAAAACCACACTAGCCAATATTATTGCCCGTGAAATGGGCGGCAATCTTAAATCCACTTCAGGGCCAGTTTTGGAACGTGCAGGCGACTTAGCCGCCATGTTGACCAATCTTGAAGAAGGCGATGTGTTATTTATTGATGAAATCCATCGCCTTTCGCCTGTGATTGAAGAAATTTTGTACCCTGCAATGGAAGACTACCAGCTTGACATCATGATTGGTGAAGGACCGGCAGCACGTTCCATTAAACTTGATTTACCCCCTTTCACACTTGTGGCAGCCACCACCCGAGCAGGTTTGCTGACCTCTCCATTGCGGGATCGTTTTGGCATTGTGCAGCGTTTAGAATTTTACTCGGTTGAAGATTTGACCCATATTGTTAAACGCTCGGCCAACCTGATGGATGTACCAATGACCGATGCAGGCGCCAAAGAAGTTGCTCGTCGCTCACGTGGTACACCGCGTATTGCGAACCGCTTGTTGCGTCGTGTACGTGACTATGCCCAAGTCAAAGGCACGGGTGAAGTCACGCAAGACATGGCACAACGTGCGCTAGATATGCTCAATGTAGATAAAGATGGTTTAGACACCTTAGACCGTCGTTATTTATCAATGCTGTTAGAGCGTTTTGATGGTGGCCCTGCAGGCGTAGAGGCACTGGCAGCCGCTATGGCCGAAGATTCAGGCACACTGGAAGATGTCATTGAGCCATACCTCATTCAGCAAGGTTATGTGATGCGAACCGCACGCGGACGTATTGCCACCAATATGGCTTATTTGCAATTTGGCATGACACCGCCTGAGCCGAAAGAAAAATAACTTCAAGGGAGTTCATCTCCCTTTGAACTCTTAAACATTTAAATCAGTTAGGTCGGTAGCTAGACCCTAATTTTCGATGACACGCACATCTTCAACCAACATCAGTTCACATGCCCCCGCGCCTGTATCTTCACGGCTTAAAGAGCTGCGCCATTGCCAACCATCTGCGGCAGTAACCTCAACCAATTTACCTTTCAAATAAATCAAATCATCTTCATCTATACGCTTTAATTGTGTCGCAACAGCAGAGGTTGCAGGAATTAAGTGGGTATTGGCACTCAATCGTGCAATCTCTTGAACAGGAATAGGCGGTGTTTGTTCATAACGCCAATGATACCAACGGTTGCTTTGACGAATAGACAGCTGCTTATAAACTTCTGGCTTTGCCATTTCACCCCATCCTAAGGCAAAATCGACAGGGCTAAGTTCAGCTTCACGTCCAAAGTTGTAATCTTCACGTGCTAAAACACGAAACTCCCCTGCATAAGTTTCTAAAGTACGAATGTTATAACCTTTAAACTGATGGATTTGCTGCGTGGATTGATAACTTGCAGAATCAGAAATTCCATCATCTGACTGAAATAACACTATCCACAACGCATACAAAATTGCGATAACAACCAAAAATTTAATTAACCGACTCATGCATTTCTCATTTCAATTGATCATCTGCATGAAATACGCAGCTAGATAATTTTAACTTAAAAGCATGTTTGAAATCTTGTGCCATTGGACCAAGCGGTGAGAATGATAAACTGCCACGCGGTACACAGCTTGACTCCTAGACTTATTCACGTCACTTTCACAGATACGGCTTAAGCTATAGGCATTGCTGACTCAACAACTTTGTAACATAGAAGCGGAACACGATCATGGCGAATAAATTTGAATTTAAAATTCGTATCTATATGGAAGATACCGATGCAGGCGGTATTGTTTACCACGCTAACCATATTCGCTTTATGGAACGTACCCGTACCGAATGGCTTCGTGCATCGGGCGTTGATCATTACTGGCATCAACAAGACTACAATTTTGTCGTACATAAAATTAATGTGAAATATTCACGTCCAATCTTAATGGATGACCTGATTACTGTTACAGCAAGTGTAGTTTCGTGTAAAGCGTCATCATTTGTATTGCAACAAAATATTTATCGTGGTGAAATCATGCTTGCATCTGGTGAGGTTGAATTGGCCTGTCTGGGCTCAGATATGAAACCACGTCGTCTGCCAGATGAAATTCGTAGCCTTATTCTGAAAGAATTAGGACAAGATTAAAAAAATGAATTGGCACATGTAGTAACTATGGCAACACAACTCGAATCATCTCTTCAAGTATCAGATCTTATTTTACAAGCAAGTCCTGTTGTTCAGCTGGTAATGCTGTCGCTACTTTTAGCATCATTATACAGCTGGTATCTGATTGCCAAGTTACACATGAGCTATAAAAAAGCACAGGCAGATGATCGGCATTTCCAAAAAATCTTTTGGTCTGGTGCAGAGCTGAATACGCTGTATAACAACGCTCAGCTCAATTCAAAACGTGTTGGCTTAGAAGATATTTTCTATCAGGGCCTGGGGGAGTTTTTAAAACTTAAAAAACGCCATGCCCCTGCCACACAAAGTATTGAAGGCACAGAACGTATTTTACGGGTAGGTTTAAGCCGTGACCAAGCTCAGCTAGAACAAGGCTTAGGCGCACTGGCCAGTATTGGTTCTGTCGCACCGTATGTGGGTTTATTTGGTACAGTCTGGGGCATTATGAATGCCTTTATTGGGCTGGCAGATGTTGACCAAGTCACACTAGCAACCGTTGCACCTGGTATTGCAGAAGCCCTCATTGCCACAGCTATTGGTTTATTTGCAGCCATTCCTGCGGTACTCGCCTTTAACCATTACACAGCTAAGGGTGAAGGCATTTATTCAGATCGTGCCCTATTTGCTGAAGAAATGGTGGCTTTATTACAACGTCAATCTTTAGGCAACACTAAGGATCACGACTAATGGCCATTCAACGCTCAGGACGCTTCGAGCGCATCAAAAAACCACTGAAAAGTGACATGAATGTTGTACCTTATATTGATGTCATGTTGGTGTTGCTTGTGATTTTTATGGTCACCGCACCTATGATTACCAGTGGTATTCAGGTCGATTTACCACAAGCCAATGGTAATGCCATTGAATCGAAAAGTGCTATAGCTCAGGTAACTTTAGATAAAGATGGACGTTATTTTTTAGAATATAAAGAACATAAAGCAGAACCTTTAGAATTAGCCCAACTGAAACAAATTTTGACCGAGGCTCAAATTCAAGCCAAAGCTGAAAATAAAGAATTTCAGGTTGTCATTCGTGGGGATAATACACGCCCTTATGGTGATGTGATTGCGTTAATGTCTAACTTACAAGATGCAGGTTTAACCCAAGTTGGATTGCTAACCGAGCCTTTAAAGTAATTTATGAAAGATTTTAAAAAGCCACCTTTTCAACAAAAAGCTATTGCGATTGGGTTCACCGTTGGTGTCCATATTGTCGCTGTGATCGGCTTGCTTTATTTAGGTATGAGTAAAGCACCTGAGCCACCTAAACCTATTAAAACAGTACTCATTAAACCCGAAGATTTAAAACCATTATTAGAAACTGAATCTGCTGAAACGACGCATGAGAATGTAGCGGAACAAATTACTCAAACTGCTGAGCCTGCGCTTGAACCTGCACCTGTCATTCCAACACCCGCAGTGCCCCCTACTCCGCCTGTGCCTCAACCTGCACCACAGATAGACACACAAAAAGCAGCGCAGGCAGCAGAAGTTCAAGCGCGTGCGGAACGTCAAGCTGCTGAAGCAAAACAAATTGCAGCACAACAAAAAGTCGAAGCTGAACGCTTAAAGGCACAACAGACACGTGCTAAAGAACGTGCGCAACGTGAAGCCGATGCTAAAGCAAAAGCTAAGGCTGATGCTAAAACACGTGCTGAAGCTGAGGCTATACGCCGTAAAGAAGCCGAAGCGCTAAAAAAAGCTGAAGCCGCAGAAAGACGCAAACTTGAAGCCAATGCAGTAGAAAAGCGTAAAGCGGAAGCAGATGCAAAAGCGAAGGCGGATGCCGAGGCAAAACGTAAAGCTGCGGCAGATGCTAAAGCCAAAGCAGACACAGAGGCAAAACGTAAAGCCGCGGCAGATGCTAAAGCCAAAGCAGACGCAGAGGCAAAACGTAAAGCCGCGGCAGACGCCAAAGCGGACGCAGAGGCAAAACGTAAAGCTGCAGCAGACGCTAAAGCCAAAGCGGACGCAGAAGCAAAACGTAAAGCAGATGCCGATGCAAAAGCCAAGGCAGATGCCGAAGCGAAGGCTCGTGCTGATGCAGAAGCCAAAGCATCTGCCGCTAAACAAGCCGCAGAAGAAGCAGCACAGAAAAAAGCTGAGGTACGCCGTATTGCTTCAACAGCTAAACGTGATTTTGAAAATAAAATCAAACGTGCGTGGGATACCCCTGTGGGTTCATCGGGCAAACGTGCAACTGCGCGTGTAACTCTAAGTGACAGTGGTGCAGTGCAATCTGTAGTGGTCAATTCCAGTGACCCAGACATGAAAGCCAGTGTAGAAGCTGCGGTTCGTGCTGCTGCGCCTTATCCAATGCCATCTGACCCAGATGCACGCCGTGAAGCACGTAGCTTCACCTCAACCTTTACGGCACAATAAGCTAAAATGGTCTGAGTAAAATCATTTACTCAGACTCTCCCCTATAAAAATATTCACGACTTTAAATAAATTTCATTTTTCACAGTGTTATAACAGTTTTATTATACATTCATGCTTTCATTCCCAATAAAGCATGCCATTATGTACAACAATTACATCCAAAAAAGTTATGTTGATTTGAGAAAATAGCGAATGATGGAAACAACGCGTAAACACCTACTTTGCCTTGCCGTTTTAACTGCACTCAGCCCAGTTTTAAGCACACAATCTTTTGCCCAACTGCATCTAGAAATTGCCAAAGCACCAGAAGAAGCACCACAAATTGCGATTGTGCCATTTGGAAACGATCAAAGTATTTATCCCATTGTTGAAAATGATTTAAATCGTTCTGGGAAATTTACCAGCTCATCTAAAAACCTTGCTGCAACAGCAGGAATGAACCACCCGAATACGGCTGCATGGCAAGCGGCGGGTGTACCTTATGTCGTTACAGGGAATGTCAAAACCACAGCGGCAGGAGGCTATGAAGTTCATTACCAACTGTACGATGTACAAAAACAGCAATATTTGTTGAATGAGCTATTAAGCGTACCTGCTTCACGGGTGCGTTCTGCCGCACACATGATCAGTGATGCCATTTATGAAGCACTCACGGGTATTAAGGGAGATTTTAGCGGACGTATTGCCTATGTGCTGCGTAATCCTGCAACACCTGAGCAACGCTATACTCTACAAATTGCCGATACTGATGGTGAACAACCCAAAACCATTTTGACTTCGCGTGATCCGATTTTATCGCCTGCTTGGACACCTGATGCTAAAAAAATTGCCTATGTGTCGTTTGAGACTAAACGCCCTGCAATTTATGTGCAGGACTTAGCCACAGGTCAGCGTGAAAAATTAGCCAGTTTCCGTGGTTTAAATGGTGCTCCAAGTTTCTCACCAGATGGTCAAAGCATGTTGTTCACGGCATCTATGCATGGCAATCCAGAAATTTATCAAATGAATTTGAACACCCGTGCACTGCAACGCATGACCAATGACAGTGCGATTGATACCGAAGCACGTTATGCCCCAGATGGTAAATCCTTTATTTATACTTCAGACCGTGGTGGCTCAGCGCAAATTTATCGTTATGACTTTGCTACAGGCAGCAGCAAGCGCTTGACCTTCCGTGGTGCATTTAATGCACGCGGTACACTCAGTGCCGATGGCCGTAAACTGGCTTTGGTGCATCGTCCAAGTGGTAGTAACTATAAAGTTGCGATTCAAGACATCAACACCAGCATCACCAATATTTTAACCCCAACTAGTTTAGATGAGTCGCCAAGCTTCTCGCCAAACGGGCAAATGGTGGTGTATGCAACACGTGAAGGTGCACGCGGTTTATTGTCGATTATGTCTTTAGATGGTCGTTTCCGCATGAACTTACCAAGTGAACAAGGTGAAGTTCGTGAACCTGCATGGGCGCCAAAGTAATTCAATCATGCAAGTAAATACTTTTTCAGTTCTGTTTTAAAACCAAAAATCAAGCTTCATGGAGATGAGGATGAACGCAGTTAAATTATTGGTACTCCCTGTTTTGGCATCGGCTCTAGTCATGACAGGCTGTGCAAACCGTAAACCTGCTACAGACTTACAAGCAGGCCAAAACCCGAGTGGTACAACGACAGTCAATACCCAAGGCTTGAGTGAAGATGCCGCTTTAAGTGCGCAAAACCTTGCAGGTGCATCTGCCAAAGGTGTTACTGAAGCCAACAAAGCTTTCTTAGCAAAACGTGTGGTGCATTTTGACTACGACAGCAGCGAATTATCAAATGACGATTACCAAACCTTGCAAGCACATGCACAATTTTTAATGGCCAATGCCAACTCTAAAGTTGCCCTTACAGGTCATACCGATGAACGCGGTACCCGTGAATACAACATGGCTTTGGGTGAGCGTCGTGCTAAAGCAGTTGAAAGCTTCTTAATCACCAACGGTGTCAATGCAGGTCAACTTGAAGCAGTCAGCTATGGTAAAGAAATGCCAGTCAATCCAGGGCACGATGAAAATGCCTGGAAAGAAAACCGCCGTGTAGAAATTAACTATGAAGCTGTTCCGCCATTATTAAAATAATGGTCGTTATGTTTTGAGAAAGCATTTCTAGATTTTTTAAGAAGTGTTTTCTCAAATCCAATAAAAAAGCGCTCTGAAACAATCTGTTCAAGAGCGCTTTTTATTTAACCCAGCTATATCACGAATGCAATCGCAATTTAAAAACTTAGCAAACTGAATATGTTGAATCCTGAGCGTTTGAAATCTGAAAAAATCGTTTAAAACAATTTATTCCGACTCTGCATCTGATTTAGCCGTTTGCATAGATTCAATCAAATCATGCTTATTGAACTTTTTATATTCAGGTTTAGACTCATAATCTTTCCAAGCTGCTTTCATCTTGTCTTCAGAAATATCGTCTAAACTAATCCCTTCGCTCGGCGTTGGAGTCGCATCAAACTTTAACGTTGTCATATCTGTGCTCCTATCTCAAATTAAATCCTTCACATCAACATAGCACTTTCTACAAGACTTGCAAGGGTAAAATCACAGCAAATAGTCGAGTTTAATTTTTCTTTTAACGCGTTCTCATCTAAACTATTGCAGCATATTGTTATCCTCATTTTTGCAGTTATTCGGAGTTTTCCAGTCATGTCATACCGTACCCTTTCCCAATTTCTAAAACAACAAACTGGAAATTTAACACCCGAACTTGCTCAAGTAATTGAAACCATTGCCAATACCTGTAAGACTATTGATCAAACATTACAAAAAGGTGCTTTGGCAGGTGTATTAGGCAGTGCACAAAATGAAAACGTACAAGGCGAAGAACAAAAGAAATTAGATGTCATTTCAAATGATTATTTAATTGAAGCATTACAAAAACACCCAAATGTTGGTGGTTTGGCTTCTGAAGAATTAGATGAATTCACCCCTGCTCAAGAAAATGGTCAATATTTAGTCTTGTTTGACCCACTAGATGGCTCAAGCAACATCGACATCAATATGTGTGTGGGTACAATTTTCTCCATTTTACCTGCAAAAAATGCGTTGACTCAGGCTGCGGACTTTATGCAAGCAGGCACACAACAAGTGGCAGCAGGTTATGTTCTGTATGGCCCATCCACTATGATGGCGCTCACTGTTGGTGCAGGTGTGGTGTTCTTTACCTTTGATCCGGAAAGCCAAGAATTTTTAGTGACTGCAGATAATATTCAAGTTGCAGCAGACACCAAAGAATACGCCATTAATGCATCTAACCAACGTCACTGGGAAGCGCCTGTAAAACGCTATATCGATGAGCTTTTGGCAGGCAAGACTGGCCCACGTGAAAAAGATTTCAACATGCGCTGGGTAGCATGTATGGTGGGTGATATTCACCGTATTCTTTGCCGTAGCGGTATTTTCATGTATCCATACGACCTAAAAGACCCGAAAAAAGCAGGTCGTTTACGCTTAATGTATGAAGCCAACCCGATGAGCATGCTCATGGAACAAGCTGGTGGTGCTGCAACTACAGGCCGTGTGCGTATTTTAGACATTGAACCAACCGACTTGCATCAACGTGTACCTGTCATTATTGGTTCAAAAAATGAAGTCGATTTAGTCAGCAGCTATCATTAATCATTTTTCAACAACAGCAATTGGTATTGCGCCAATTGCTGTGGATTTTATCGCATGCCTACGATTTTTTTAGAATCAAAAGATAACCCAAAAATTAAACACTTACGTGGTTTAATTGAGCAAAATAGCTATCGTAAAAAACAAGGACAAACCGTGCTTGAAGGCACGCACTTGTGTCTTGCGTGGTTACATGAAAATAAAAAGATCAATTCGATTTTCACTACAGAACATGCACTCAGCCATCCCGACTATGAGCGTATTTTGGCAAAATATACTGGCGCAGTATTTGTCATTAGTGAATCGTTATACAAAGATTTAAGCACTTTAGGTACTTCATTAGCTTGTTTAGCCATTGTCGATTTACCGAGCTCAAGTCAAACGCTGGACTTTAAAGCAGACACGCTGATTTTAGAAAATGTGCAAGACCCAGGCAACGTCGGTACCATATTACGTTCTGCCGCCGCCGCAGGGATTGAACAAATTATTTGCACCAAAGGTTCTGCATCACTCTGGTCACCACGTGTGTTACGTGCAGGCATGGGCGCGCACTTTAGCTTACAGACTTTTGAAAATGTCACACTGGAAGAGGTTTTACCGCAATTTCAGATTCCGGTATATGTAACCAGCTCACACCATGCAGAAAGCTTGTACAGCAAAAACTTGCGTAAAGCCTGCGTCTGGATTTTAGGTAATGAAGGACAAGGTGTGTCAGACTACGCCTTGCAGCATGCACAAGCGGTAAGCATTCCACAACCTGGTGGTCAGGAGTCCTTAAATGTTGCGATTGCAGGTTCGATTTGTTTCTTTGAAATGGTGCGCCAACGTCTGTAAATGGTTAATTTATTTTAAATAGACTAGCCCTGTAGAAAAAATAGATTAGACTTAAAATAATAAATTGTAATGTCAACCAAACCATTGTTTTTAGCGTTATATAAGTATGATGTTAAAAATAATGGTGGGTATCCAATGACAGGATTTTCCATCTCTATGGATTTAAACCCGAAGTCGTCACACTCGGAAAATTTGAGTGCTCTAAAGAGTACGGCTGAACAACGTCTAAAAAATTTTATGCAGGATGTGACTGGGCGTGCCTTAGTCATGATGGAAAGTGCAACCCAAGGACAACATGGCATTGCCATGGATTTAGTTCAAGAAGCCTTTATTTCATTACATAAATCTTATGCAGATAAAGCCACAGATGAATGGTATCCCCTGTTTTACACGATTTTAAATCACAAATTACAAGACTGGCGACGCAAAGAAGCTCGACGCACTCATCCCTTCTCATTATTTAAAAAAGTCAGTTTAGATGATGACGACGTCGAACAACTCGATATCGTGGATGAACAAGCACTCAATCCAGCTGAGTTTTTAGATCAGGCCGTCACTGTAGACGAAATTCAAGCAGCAATTGCAAAGCTTCCTGTACGTCAACAACAAGCTTTTATGTTACGTGCATGGGAAGGCTTTGACACACACACCACAGCACAAATTATGAATTGTACTGAAGGCAGTGTAAAAACACATTATCACCGTGCCATTCAAGCCTTACGCAACAGTTTGGCACATATGAATCCAAATCTGGGAGGGTCATCAGAATGAAACAAGATGATTTCTTAAAACAAGTCACTTCCAAACTAGATGGGCTCGCTCACCATCATCAAGACAAAGCAGCGGTCATGAACCATGTCTTAGATCATATTCAAGACAAGAAAAGCTCGCGTTATGGACTTTGGAAAATGTCAGGCTTTGCCTTGGCAGCTGCGATTGCAGGTTTTGTGGTCTTGCCAAACTCAATGGAAATGACCACAGCACCACAAAATCAAGCTGTGTCTGTTCCTAAACTTTCTCCACAAATGGTGGAAGATTTAGAAATGTTAATGGTGTTAGGTGAGGACAAAGTTCCACATGGCAGCTAAGCGAATTGTATTTGCGTTTTGTGCACTTGGTTTTCTGCAAACCAGTTTTGCAGGTTTTGAGCGTTTTTGGATTTTTTCCAAAGACGCCGACACGCAAATTGCAGAAACTTGGGAAACGCTGTCTGAAGAAGAACAGATGGCGCTGATTAAGCGTTATCAAAATCTGAAAGAAATCCCTGCAGATAAAAGTGTGGCTTTACAACAACGCATGGATTGGTTTACCCAATTGCCTGAAAGTGAAAAGCAAAAAATGCGTGAAACCTGGCAAAAAATGAGTACGCAAGAACGCAGAGAATTAGGTCAACGGCTACAACAAGCTACTCCAGAGCAACGCCCCTTGATTCGTCAAGAATATATTCAAAAATATCAACCGAACATCGTCAATCACTAGAATGGTTAAATAGCACACCTATACTCGTAAAAGGCAAAAATCTTTTGTGCATATTTCTAGAAATAATTAATTGCTCACATAAAAAAGAAGCCCGAAATGGGCTTCTTTTTATAACATCTGTTTAAGTTAAGACTTGAACCGCGTGTGACGGCGATAGCCCACCAAGCCTAGTAAAGTCATTAATCCCCAAATACCCAAACTTCCCCCACCACCACTACTGGCTTCATAGTTGGTGTTCTTGGCTGTATTCTCCAAAGTAATAGTCGCTTCTTCTGATAGTGCCTGCTCATGATCAAACACGGTATATCTCAGTTCATAATCGAATGGGCTAAAACTATTACGCACTTGTACCTGAATATTGCCTCCATAGCAGGTTTCACGTGCATAATCACCTGGACAAGGTGCTTTACGATCTGCCGTTAGCACCACGCTAGAAGGGATATGTGTAAAGCGAATTGCGAGCTCTTGTCCTGTATGGTCTCTATAGAATGCTGGTTTATTGGTATTTTCAGTTAAAGTACTGATTATGCCATCCCCACCATCGCTATCATTCGCCAATGGATTAAAACTAACTTTCAAGTCTGACCCATGTTCCATACGTATGTGATCATCTTTTGCAATTGGCTGAATATTATTAAATTTCCCTTCCAGTAAACCTGATGAATGATGATTACTGTCCGATTTAGAGGTAATGGTATATTTACAGTACGCAGAATCAGTTAGCTCTGTCACTTTGTCATTCAAACGATACATTAAGATACGCTGTAATTGAGCATCCCACTCACATTTAAACAATGGATCTTTAGTCAGTTTATCTACATTGAACGTTGTTCCTGTACCAGAAACAGCCCCTATGCCTAGTGCTTCTGTTTGAATACTAAAATTCTCTGAGTTTAACTGTTTTAACTGAACGAACTGACCATCTGCGGTTGGCTCATCTTGCTTTAACGCCAATGCAAATGGATCAATATAAATTGCACGATATTGTTGTTTGGCTTCGGTATGATTTAGCAAATCTTGTAAAGTTTTCAAATCAGCACGTGCCTGTGTCAGTAAAGCCTGATCACTGGTTTTGTTTTGATCTATACTAGCCTGTGTACGATCAATTTGCTCTTGATACCCATCTAATAATCTCTCATACGAAATATTGCTCAAACTGGTAATATCTGCAGCATTTAAACGCATGACTTCGACAGCACCAATGTCGCAGCTATTTTTTGCATCCGGATTTAAAGTGAGTGTCGCGTTACTAACCCGTGCCAAACCACGTTGGTCCTCTTCGGCACAACCAAAACCTTCGACATCAATCAAGTCTTTACTTGGGTCTACACCACGCTTTGGATAATAAAGTGGCAAGAATAAGTTATAAGCCGAAGGTTCTTGTAAAGGCTGAAGCAACTGATCAAAACTTAAGCCTGTTAAATCAATATTCTTGCTCAATTCATAGCTACTACTAGCCTTTTCAGGTAAATCACACTCACCTTGTTCTGCAGTCGCACTCGCTGGCAATATTGCATTGCGTACAGTAACGATATTGAGTTGCTGCTGATTTAAATCTTGAGCAGATCGGCAAGATTTACCTTGGTTAAAGGCCAACATATTAAAAAAGAGTGCGATACGCGGATGCTGATCATAATACAGTGTACTGAATGCTTGGTTTTCAACAATAGTATTACTTTCTAAAGATACTTGAGACAATGTGCTTAAAGGATGCTGATCAGAATGAACTAGATTAAAAATATGTCCTTGATTAGCATTTGCCTGGTTTTTTGCAATTGTGCTTGTGCTTACTTTAAGATCTGGCTGCCCACAAAGATCAAATGTACTCTGACTATCTGTAGACCCATTCTGGATAATACTGCTACGATTTACGTGAATAACAGAACGTGTATTGACTAGATTAGCCTGGCAATCCATAGCCAGAACACTTCCTACTTTTGCTTGGTTATCATGAATGAATGCATTTTCCAAATTAACCTGACGTTCGGTCTGATGCGCAACTACATATATTGCACCACCCTGTTCGCCCTTTGAGTTTTGGATTTCTATATTATTTGCAGACAATGGCCCTGCTACAAAAACAGCACCGCCTTTGCCTTGATCTTTAGCATTAAGATTACCACCACCATTGGCATTACCATTTTTGAGTACCAGATCATACAAGGCTACACTGGCTTGAGTATCCGAAGTATTCAGAATACGACTGTTACCTTGTGCATTAATACTGGTTTTTAATAGCGCAATAGAAGGATAACGATGTGTCAGCGGATCACGCTGATTATAGTCTAAAGCAGCTGCACCATAAATCCTCACCATAGATTCAGGACGTAACTCAGAGTTTAAAATGTATTCGCCTTCCTTCAACTGAATATAGTCGGTACTACCACGGTTTGTATTACCTGCACTACATCCACCAAAAGCAATATTTTTCTTGGCTGCGACTAAGGCTTCACGCAAGGAACAATTGTTTAGATCTTCACCATTTTGATCCTCAAAAGTCGTCACCTGAATAACACGATCATCCGCGGCCATAAGCGACATCGCTGACAGCACCATTATCCCTAACAGTGTTTTTTTATTATTTTTCATATTTATCCTTTATGCTTTTTTACGGCGTAAACCTAACAAGCCCAATAAAGCCATTAATCCGTAAGCGCTCCACGCACCACCTGAAACATTTAATTTATCGCTTTCCATGCGATTTTCATGTTCTTGTATGACTTGAACTTTCACTTCCATATAAGGAGAAGTACTATTAAAACGCGTTGTGCTCGTGACCAGTTTAATTTTAAAAACATCTGCCCCATGCCAAGCAGAATCTGGTGTGTAAACCAAGTTGCCAGACTCATCAATCGTCAGCTTACCTTTAGAGCGGGTATCTAATTGTTCAATTTGTACACATCCGGCTTGCCAAGGCTGCCCTGTTGGATTCGTCGGATAGACTTGATCACAAAACTCTTTAGGCACAAGGTCACTGTCACCGAGCAAGTCACTCACTGTCATTTTTGCAATTTGACCAGCCAGAATATCTTGACCGATTAAGCCTCTAGATGCAGGCACCATTACCTCAATTGCACCGCGATCGCATAACGTACTATCAAATTCACGTTGCATCCCACGCTGATCGGCTGATGTACACCCCTGCATAGGCAACCCTGCTTTAGCAAGTTGACCTTTATTCACCACTAGAGAATCTTGCAAACTTTGATCAGTCAGCAATACACGCGGACGAATAAAACCTAAGAACGCATTTTCAGGCACATGGTATGGACAAAATAAGGCCGCAGCATCTTCGCTCAGTGTTTTACATGCCCCTTCAAGCATATTGCCTGCGAATATGGTATTACCTGTCCATACGCTGTTTGGATAATTCGCATCACCCGTACTGCAACCTGCACCAACTAGATTATTTTGTAATACGGTGGCATCTGAACCTGCTTGGGTACAATTATAAGCCATGCTATTCACTGGATGTGGGTTCGCCAAAACAATACTGTTCGCTACATAGCCTTTACCCAAAGGGGCATTTAAATAAATACCGCGCGTGTTCCCCAGGATGCTGACATTATTAACACCAATACCATCAAGGACATTCAACACATACCCTTCATTAGCAATAAAGGTACTACTTGTCACCTTATTCACATCATTTGAAAAAACTTGGGTATTTTCATCTGCTGTGCTGCTAGCTGCATATAAATTGGCAGAGTTTGAATTCGTAGTTTTATTGCTCTTAAAAACCGATGAAGTTACTGTAAAATTAGGAATTTTACTATAAATGGCACCGCCATCTTGCGCTTGGTTATTTTCAAACAGGCTATTTTTTACCTGCATTAAGCCTCTAACAACACGATCAAGATCAGTAGTGATTTGCGCCAAGTTATAAATTGCACCACCTTGATTGGCAATACCTTTACTCAGCTTTACGTACTCTAAATTTAAATTTTCATTATTCAGAATTAAACCGCCTTGTTCCTGACGGCAGCGCTCCTCTCCACAGCCTTCTAATGTCAGCTCTTTCAGTGACACATTTACGAAACGATCCTGGCTATCATCAACATGGAAAATCCGACCATTCCCACGCATTTGAATAATGGCATTATTTAATCCTGGCGAGGTTTTGTCATTAAAACTACTGTCATAAGTGGTTTTTATTTCCAGGCTTTCAGTAATTTTAAGTTGCTGATCTAACTGATAAATCGCTTTTTTTTCTAATAAAATCACATTGGAGGCATTTTCACCACCACATCCCAAATGGCCTTGTTCAGGCTTTCCTAAATTAATATATTCAACGGCTTCACGCAAAGAACATTGTTGATCATCTGCTTTTGTGTCTGCAGTGGTGGTGACAATGATATTACTACTATATGCATGACCTGCGATAAACAGCATACCAATGCCGATGCTCTGCTTGAGCATAAGCGTACTCCTTGTAATTTTCTTTGTTTTTTTTCTTCTTTAGTTGCAAATTCCCTGCAACTTCGAATTATTTTCCCAATAATTTCGCACAGCTCGAGCAAATTCTCAAGTAATTTTAATTTTTACCGATATTCGTCAATCAGCGCATAAATCTGACGCAAATTGGCGCCACTTAATTTTGTTTTTTCTCCTTTGAGTAATTGCACCAACTGCTCAAGGTTTTGCAGCAAGATAGAAGTTTGTTGTGGCCCATGCAATAACAAATAATCAATAATTTGTGGATCAATCAGGATGCCACGACGTTCCAGCACCGAACTCACCAGTGCTTGTCGGTCTGCATATAAACTGCCCGAAGGTACTTTAACACTCACCGCTTGCGTCAAACGTGATTGTAAATCGGGTAATTCCAACTTCAATTCAATCGGTGCAAAACGGGAGGAAAATACCAACTGACCACCCACTTCATTACTGTAGTTGATTAAATGAAAAACTGCACGTTGCCAATGTGGCACACCGCTAATCGCTTCAATATCATCTAAAGCCACCAAGTCATAGCGATCTAAAGACGTGATTGCTTCGGTTGGGGCATCGAGCAACTCAAGTAAAGACACTTTAATGGCAGATTTGCCAATTTCTAAATATGAATCACAAATTGCAGACAGCAAATGACTTTTACCTGTACCTGCACCACCATAGACATAAAAACGATTGACCAGTCCTGCATGAAGCTGTCGTAC
This sequence comes from Acinetobacter sp. A3, assembly GCF_012371415.1. Taxonomy (NCBI): domain Bacteria; kingdom Pseudomonadati; phylum Pseudomonadota; class Gammaproteobacteria; order Moraxellales; family Moraxellaceae; genus Acinetobacter; species Acinetobacter sp. A3. Next base: position 21,365 of record NZ_JAAZQW010000012.1, on the reverse strand, counting down.
TGCATCAATGACGTGCCCCCAACCCGGACCAGAAAAATCACTGATCCGTGCATCTAATTGAGGCTCGATGTCTAACTGCAGTTGACGCATATAACTGTAATCACCTAGGAGTCTGGCTGATCTGAGGGTTTTATCTTACTTGATTTTTCAGTCTGTTGCAGTGAATTTGCAGCATGAGGGTCAAGTTCGATATCAATATGCACTTGTGAGGTTTCAATACTAATATCACCCGATACTGCATCTTCAGACACCACCACAGGTTGTCCATATAAGTAACTTTTTTCGTAATAATCACGCAAATGACGAAGCAGGACCACAATCACCGCAGCAACTGGCAAGGCAATCAACATCCCCATAAAACCTGCGAGCTGCGCACCTGCCAAAACTGCGAAAACCACCGCAACAGGTGAAAGTCCAATTTTGTCACCCAATAAAAATGGTTGCAGAATGTAGCCTTCCACGGCCTGCCCAATCATGAACACCACCAGCACCAAGACCAATTGCATCCAATCAATCCCAAATTGCAGGAAAGTGGCAATGATTGCAGCAACAATTCCTACGGCAAAACCCAAATATGGAATAATACTGGCCAGACCAGCAATCATGCCAATAATTAAGCCAACCTCTAAACCAATCAGTTGTAGACCTGTGGCATAGACCACACCCAACAAAATCATCACCAAAAACTGACCTTTCACAAATGCGCCTAAAACACTGTGACATTCTTGCACCACAGTCAAAGTGCTTTGCTCATACGGACGTGGAATTAAACGACGTAAACTGTCGAGCATGCGCTGCCAATCCAACAGGAAATAGAAAGCGATAATTGGAATAAGTACGACCGTCCCCCCAATCTGGATAAAATTCAGTCCAGACTGTGCAACACGCAAGGCCATTGCTTGAATGCTATCGGCACTGTAATTGGTCTGCACATAATCCATCACAATTGTGGTCATGTGCGTAGTATCAATTTCCATTTCTTCAATATTGAAGGTGGACGACACCCAAGGCAAAAAGGTCGAATTAATCCAGTTAATACCTACAGGAATACTGTCACGCGCAATAATCAACTGTTTCCAAACCAATGGAATGATGTACCAAACAGCAAGCGTCAGCGCGATACCAATTCCAATAAATACAATACTGATTGACAACCAGCGCGGCAAACCGACTTTGCACAAGTTTTCCACCAATGGACTAAATAAATAGGCCATGAAAAATGCGACCACAAAAGGAATGACAACCGGTTTTAATAAGTACAGCACCCAAAGGAGCAGAACTATCCCAGACAGGATAAAAATGCGACGCAAGGTACGATCGACCATAGAAATTCGCCTTTTTTCAGTTTATTCGTTATAGAAGCTAAAATATTTGAATAAAGATAGCATTTTGGCGCATAAATAACATAAGAGTTTCGTATATTCAGGTATAATCGGCCCCGCGAATGCGGAGACTTCATTATGAGCAACTCAACTTCTAACCCTACCACTGGTTTAAGCTATAAAGATGCTGGTGTCGATATTGAAGCGGGCGACGCGTTAGTCGATCGTATCAAATCTGTTGCTAAGCGTACTACTCGTCCTGAAGTGATGGGTGGATTAGGTGGCTTTGGCGCACTTTGTAAAATTCCGAAAGGTTATGAAGAACCTGTCCTCGTATCTGGCACAGATGGTGTAGGGACTAAATTACGTTTAGCGTTGAACCTAAATCGCCACGACACCATTGGTCAAGACTTAGTCGCAATGTGTGTAAACGATTTGCTGGTATGTGGTGCTGAACCTTTATTCTTCCTCGACTACTATGCAACAGGTCACTTAAATGTAGACGTTGCTGCCAATGTTGTGACAGGTATTGGTAAAGGCTGTGAGCTTGCAGGCTGTGCGCTTGTAGGTGGTGAAACAGCAGAAATGCCAGGCATGTATGAAGGTGAAGATTACGATCTTGCAGGCTTCTGTGTGGGCGTGGTTGAGCAAAGCAAAATTATTGATGGCTCTAAAGTAAAAGCGGGTGACGTTTTAATTGGTGTTGCATCTTCAGGCGCGCACTCGAACGGTTACTCTTTACTTCGTAAAATTTTAGACGTAAAAAATGTTGATTTAACTCAACTGGTTGATGGTCGTCCACTTGCTGACGTTGCCATGGAACCAACACGCATTTATGTTAAATCTATGCTTGAATTATGCAAACAAGTAGATGTGCATGCTATGGCACACATCACTGGTGGCGGCCTACCTGGGAACTTGCCTCGCGTATTGCCAAATGGTGCACAAGCAGTGATTGATGAATCTTCTTGGGAATGGCCTGAACTATTCAAACTATTACAACGCGAAGGTGGTGTAGAACAGTTTGAAATGTATCGTACCTTTAACTGTGGTGTAGGGATGGTTGTTGCAGTAGATGCCAATGATGCAGACAAAACTGTAGCACTTCTCAACAGCTTAGGCGAAAAAGCATGGGTAATGGGTCGCATTCAAGACAATGCCGAATCTGTTGAAGGCGCAGATGAAAAAATTCGCGTAATTTTTGCGTGATTCAACACCCATGATCAAAATAGCTGTTCTTGTTTCAGGCAGCGGAAGTAACCTACAAGCCCTGATAGATGCCAATCTTTCAGGGCAAATTGTTGGGGTTATTTCCAATAAGCCTGATGCCTATGCCCTCACCCGTGCGCAAAATGCAGGTATTCCAACCGCAGTCATTGAACATAAGCAATACCCTGACCGTGAAACCTTTGATGAGGTGATGCATCAGCAATTGCTGGCCTGGAATGTCGATTTAGTTGTTCTTGCGGGCTTTATGCGAATTTTAAGTGCCAAGTTTGTGCAGGCTTGGGAAGGAAAAATGCTCAACATTCATCCTTCACTCTTGCCACATTATAAGGGCATGCATACCCATCAACGTGTCCTCAATACTGGTGATACCTTGCATGGCTGTACAGTCCATTATGTCACAGCCGAACTAGATGCAGGTCCAGCACTCGCACAAGGTGTATTACAGGTAAATCTGCATGACACTCCTGAAAGTTTGGCCAACCGCGTACATGTATTGGAACATTTAATTTACCCACAAGTGGTTGAATGGATTTGCAATGGTAGCCTTGAACACACCGCGCAAGGCGTGATGTATCGTCAGCAGCTGTTACAGCAACCAGTACAGTTTTGCCGTGTTTAAGCAATTGGCTTAATGGATACAAAATAAAAAACGCCTGTTATCAGGCGTTTTTTTATACACGATGCAAACAAGTATCTTTTTACACCACGCTTGCTTTTGTTTGCTGGGCTTGAATTAAGTCTTTAATCAGCTGCGCAGTCTCTATAGGCTTTTCTAAGGGGAACATGTGCCCGCCTGCCGTAACCTGATACGGTATCCCAAATTTCTTAGAAGTAATCTGTGGAAAACCAGGCTTTAAAAATGGCCCTTTTTCTGCAATTACCAATTGCATTGGCACTTGCGGCTTAGACTGCGGCAACCACCAAAGCGATGGATTGGTTCTGAAGATATTGACTTCATCCATTTTTGGAATGGTCAACTCTACCCCACCACGCACACTGTCTTCTGTTAACGCAAAATCAATATAGGCCTGAAAACAGTCTGCATCAAAGTCTTTGTAAAAACCTTTAGGACGCAATAATTCTGCAGCCTGCGCACGGCTCTCCCAATGATCACGACGTCGCAAAGACAAAGCTGCGGGTGACATTTGATCAACCGCTTTGAGTTTCAACATTTTAGCAAAATGCAAAAACACTGAAGCCTTACCCATAATTAAAGGTGGATCGAGCATAATCACTTGCTCAAACAACTCAGGACGTTGCAAAGCTGCTTGAAAAGACAAGACCGCACCTAAAGAATGTCCCAACGCTATGACTTTACGGCCTTGCGATTGACGTACAATACTGTCAATCACTTGCTGGGTTAAGCTATGCCAATGGTTATCAATTGGATAACGCTTATCTGGCCCTAGCAACGGGACATCAATCACATCGTAATCATCTTTAAGTGAATCAAAGAGTTTTTGATAGACCTTTGATGGCACACCATTGGCATGTGCAAAATGAATCAGTGGTTTCATTGTAATTTCGCGTTTTGCTCAGTCTGAAGCTGTTGAGAAATTGAAGTGGCAAAACCCTCTCCCACTGCGGCCCCCATACGACCTAATACAGAGTCTAAAGGACTATGTTCAATCGTATAATTCACAGCTTTATCAAGGTTTAAATCACGCTTTAGGCTATTTAGACTACCAATTTTATCGGCAATTCCCAGTGTAACTGCTTGCTCACCTGTCCAGAATAAACCAGAGAAAATTGCAGGATCTTGTGATTTCAGTTTCGCACCACGTCCATCTTTCACTGCTTGAATAAAATGACCATGCACATTATCCAATACTGCTTGTACATGCTTTTTCTGTGCAGGATCGACAGGTTGCGTCATCGACAACAAGGCTTTGTTTTCACCCGAGGTCATGGTGCGATCTTCCACACCCAGTTTTTGCATTAAACCACTCAGGCCGTAATTTGGCATAATTACGCCAATTGAACCCACCAAACTAGATGGATTGACAATAATTTCATCTGCAGCAGAGGCAATATAATAAGCACCCGAAGCACCAGTATCGCCAATGACAGCATACAGTTTTTTATCCTGATGCTGTTTTTTCAGATATTGAATTTCTTGCCAGATTTCATCGGACTGTACAGGTGAGCCGCCAGGTGAATTAATGTTCAGCACTACGGCTTTACTATTGCTATTTTCATAGGCTTTTTTCAGCGACTTAATGGTGTCGTTGCTGTTCACACTTTGCTTATCTGATGCAATCGTTCCAACAATATCGACCACTGCAATGTGCGGACTCGCTGCAGATGGATTCGTCGTCGTGGTACTGCAACCTTTGCCCATAATGACCAAGAGCAAAAAAACATAGGCAAAAGTTAAAAACTTAAAGAAAATTCCCCAACGGCGTGCACGACGTTGTTCTTCAACTGAGGCTAAAACTGCTTTTTCTAATAGTTTCCACTCATTGCCTGTTGGCTGCTGCGCATGTGATGGGATTTGCTGTGATTCATTTTGTGGTTTTGGTGGCCAATCGGACATGAAACAATCCAAAAAATAGTAAATTTGCTCCATTATATACACGGAATTGGCAAAAACTGTCTAAAGCCTGTATTTTCTCCTATAATATTTCGCATCTTTATTCTTTTGACCAATTGACGCTGTCGTTATGACCCAACCTGCACCTACAACGTCTTTATCGCGCTTGCTGCATTTTGTCAGTCGTCAACCTTTGTCTGTTGCGCGTGTTTTTGCCAAATCGTTGGCTTTTTTGGTCAATCGTCTACGTTTAAGTAAAACCTCACAAACCATTGAACTGAATTTACAAATTGCACTTCCTGAATTAGACGCTCAGCAACGTAAACTCGTTACCCAACAAGCGATTCGTAACGAACTCACCTCTTATTTTGAGTTTTTTCATATTTGGGGCTCAAGCAATCAAAAGAATATTCAAAGAATTCATCAAGTACACGGTTTAGATTTATTACAAGAAGCACTTGCCCAACAAAAAGGCGTGGTGTTGATTGTGCCGCATTTTGGCACTTGGGAAATTATGAATGCATGGATTGCACAATTTACCCCAATGACCATTATGTATAAGCCAGTGAAAAATCCTGCTGCAGATGACTTTGTTCGTCAGGCACGTAGCCGTGAACAGGCGAATTTAGTTCCAACCGATGAGTCTGGCGTGCGTCAGATTTTTAAAGCCCTGAAACAAGGCAGTACTACGGTGATTCTGCCTGATCATACTCCCAATGTGGGCGGTGAAATGATTCCATTTTTTGGCATCCCTTTGGAATCGAGCAATTTAAGTGCCAAACTAATTCAAAAAACTAAAGCCAGCGCCCTACTTTTATATGCATTGAGAAATGAAAATCAGGGTTTTGATATTCATATCGAAGCGATTGACGAACAAATTTATGAAAGTCATGCCAATGCTGGTACAGCAATTATTCACCGTGAAATTGAAGACCTAATTCGTCGTTATCCTGCGCATTATCATTGGAGTTATAAACGATACAAAGCCCATCCAGATTTACGCGGGGTTTATCACAAGCCTACGCATGAAGCCTTGGCTGATGTTCAAGCTGTGCGCATGCAAGCTCAGAATCAAGTTAACGCTGCAGCCACAACTTTTGTTGCCGATACGGCTGTATAAGCATGCGTTGTGGCGCATCTAAATAAAAACGTAAACTTCCATGCTGAGCCGTATACATGAATGCAATATTCAGATCGACCAAACGTTGCTCAACGATAGGGCTAGGATGCCCATAACGATTGTCAAAACCTGCCGATGCCACAGCCAGTTTAGGCCGAAAATGTGCTAAAAAATCATAAGCAGAGCTGTGTTTACTGCCATGATGACCCAAAATTAAAACATCCACGTTTAAATCAGGATAATCCTGTAAAATTTGATATTCAGTTGCCCAGCCTGTATCGGCCATCAGCAAAAAGTCCTGATAAGGTTGTGCATTTGGCACATGAATATGTAGTACACAAGCATATTCATTCTGCTGCTGTGCGGCATACTGCAACTGACTTGGTTTTGGAGAGATTACCTGTACGCGTACTTGATGTGGTAAATCCCATTGTTGCCCTTGGTAACAAAATTCAAACTGGGTATTTTCAGCCACATTCACCGCTTGATTAGCACTAACCTTATGGATATTGATTTCATTTTTCAGATAAGCAAAAGCACCGCTATGATCTTGATCTAAGTGCGTAAGCATCACATGATCTAGCGTACTGACGCCCTGCACAGATAAAAATGGACGTATGATCTGCTGACCGACACTAAACTTGCTTTCATCATAATAGCCGCCCACATCAATCATCATACTGTACGAACCAGAACGCAGAAATACGGCTTGCCCTTGCCCGACATCCAACACCACCAACTCAAACTTTTGTCGTTGCGGATCAATTAAAATGAGGGGGACAAAGCATAAGGCAGCCCAAGTCTTAGGCAAAACTGATTGTGGTAAAAACAGCAACAACAACCCTATACATAAACAAATATAAACTGCAGCCGACATTGCGATGCTAGATAGCTGTGGTGCAAATAAAGCGTCTATGCCTCGAAATATCAGCAACAACAAAGCCAGTAAATTATCATTCAGTTGAAACAATACTGCTGACAATGGCTCAAATAGAAAAAAGCTAAGACCTGCCAAAATATCTAAAGGTACAATCAATAATCCAATGAAAGGAATGGCTACGATATTGCTTAAAGGAGCAATCCAAGAGACTTGCTTAAAAAACACAATCACCAGTGGTAACAAGGCAATGAATATTTTCCATTGCGATTCAACTAAAATTTTAAATCCCTGCCAAAATTGTTGCCAACGACTGAGATAAACACGTTTGGGTTGATGACGCAAGCTCTGATAAATTCGCAGCAAAATAAAACAAGCACCATAAGATAGCCAAAATGCTGCTGACAATACGCTCAAAGGATCTAAATAGAGCAACAAAGCAGCGTTGTAAATCAGTAAGGCAAAACTGCTGATTTTTTGCTTCAGCAGCAACATTATTGTGACGACACTGCACATCAACAAAGTTCTGAGTGCTGGAATTTCAAAACCGACAAATGCCGTGTATAACCCTACACAGCTTAAAAATGGTAACAACAATAGGTATTGTCTGGGCATCCACAAATAGTAATGCGGGCGATAACCCCTAATTAAGCGATCCAAACCCCAACACAGCATTGCCGCAAAAATCAGTACGTGCGGCCCCGAAATTGCCAGTAAATGACTAATCCCAAAGCGTTGAAATTGATCTTCAATTTCACTAGATAACAGACTTTTATCGCCCGTGAGTAACGCTAAAAGCAGACCTTTATGTTGTAGAGACTGCTGTTGAATAAATGCTCGAATTTGATAACGCTGCTGTTCTATCCACAGTCGAAATTTTGCCCAAAGCGTGTGTTGTGCACGCCAATGCTTGCTCAAACCCATGCTATAAATCTGTTCGGCAGAAATAGGCTGGACATGAGTTACCCGAAAATTACCCATGATATTTTGCTGTAAATACCATTGCTCTACATCAAATACTCCTGCAGTCGCATAGCTATGCGCAGGGTAAACCGTACCACTGAATTTATAATACCGACCTAATTCTAAGTCGGGTAATACAGAGTTTTGAGCTAAAGTCGCAAGCCATGTGACTGTTTGTGGATGTCGATTCAGCACCTCAACAGGTTGTGAAACACTGTTGTCTTTTAACTGATTTAATTGACGTACATAGACGATGACCTCTGCTGTGTCACGTTGCAGTTCACGCCACTGCATTCGCTGCTGTAACTGTGAATCTGCGTAAAGCCAGCCTAAAATAAAACACAATAGACTGGCCAAAACCCCATTCAATAATTTCCAGTACACGGAAGGCAAACGTTGCTGCACATAAACTTGCAGCCCAATACACAATATAAAAATGAATACCAGCACGCGTGGTAATGCGTTTAGAGTATCAAAAGGAAAAAATGAAGTACGTATTCCAACACAGGCAATTCCCATTACCCAAGCTAGCCCAATAAATTGCAGCATGAAAATTCAGTTTATTATTTTTATTGGCAAGCATCATAAAGCCCGCCGAAGCGGGCTTCAATAAAAGAGTCTTATTCCACTAATGTAGCTTAGCTCAAGTATCCACAGTGACCTACGTTAAGGTTAATAAGGGCATGGTCAAATTTAAGAATTTTTAACCATCTACCCAAACACCATCTTGCATGTGCAAAATGATATCGGCAGATTTCGCCAACTCTTCATCGTGAGTCACAATCAACATAGCCATGTTCATTTCACTACGCAATTCACGCAGAAGTTCAAACACTTTGACTGCAGTTTTACGGTCTAAATTACCTGTGGGTTCATCGGCAAGCATCAGTGCAGGTTTGGCGACCAAAGCACGTGCTAAGGCAACACGCTGACGTTCCCCACCCGACAATTCGCCAGGTTTATGGGTTAAACGGTGTGATAAACCGACACGTTCTAGCAAGTATTCTGCCTGTGCTTTCACTTCTTTAAATTGCGTACCTGCACGTAACATCAGCGGCATTGCAACATTTTCTAACGCAGTAAACTCAGGCAGCAAATGGTGAAACTGATAGACAAAGCCTAAATACTGATTACGCAGATAACCACGCTCTGCTTCACCTAAATTATCAAAACGCTGCCCATTTAAAAATACCTCACCTGTACTTGGTCGATCTAAACCACCTAACACATGCAGCAAAGTACTTTTCCCTGAACCACTTGCACCCACAATCGACACAAACTGCCCTTGCTGTACCTGTAAATCTAATCCACGAATCACTTCTACAGTAGTTTTGCCATCGGTAAAGTGCTTAGAAACTTGTTTCGCTTCAAGAACAATTTTACTCATAACGCAATGCCTCTGCAGGTTGAATTTTTGCTGCACGTAACGCAGGGTAAATGGTTGCCAAGAAACTTAAAATTAACGACAGACTCACAATCACTACCACATCTTGCCATCTTAAATATGAAGGTAAGTAGTTGATAAAGTAAGCATCAAACAAGTTAAGCCCAAATAGATTATTCAGCCATGCAATAAAGCCACTAATGCTTGAAGCAAAAATAATCCCCAAAATTGCCCCTGACACTGTGCCAATCACCCCAATGACAGTCCCTTGCACCATAAAGATTTTAGTAATGGTACTTGGCGATGCCCCCAAGGTTCTTAAAATTGCAATATCCGACTTTTTATCAGTCACGACCATGACCAATGAAGACACAATATTAAACGCAGCCACCAAAACAATCAGGAATAACAACAGGCTGACCATCGCCTTTTCCATTTGAATGGCACTGAATAAATTACCGTGGGTATAGGTCCAATCCGAAGCATAGAAGTTCGCTGGCAAATCTTGCACAATGTCTTGTGACACTTGTGGCGCGGCAAAAATATCATCCAGTTTTAAACGCACACCTTGTGCACCATCAGGCAAACGCAACAGAGTAGATGCATCATTCAAGGCAATATAGCCCATCATTGAATCAACTTCTGCACCAATACTAAAAATACCTACCACTTTGAAGCGCTTAAAACGTGGTACTACACCTGCTGGTGAGGGTGTCGCTTCAGGCAAAACCAGTGTGATATTGTCATTTAAACCTAAGCCCAAGGCATCGGTCATTTGTTTGCCTAAGACAATACCAAACTCACCTTTTTTAAGATTATCGATACTGCCTGCAACCATATGGTTTTGAATAATCGAAACTTTCTTTTCGTATTCGGGTTCAATCCCCGTCACCATAATGCCCGAAACCTGACCTTGCGCAGTTAACATGCCTTGTAATTGGGTAAATGGAGCAGCCCCAACTACATGCTTATGCTGCTCAACTTTCGTTGCAAGTTCTGGCCAATTTGTTAAAATTTGTGTTGATGAAACAGTGGCTTGAGGTATCATTCCCAAGACACGATTTTTTAACTCGCGATCAAAACCATTCATCACCGAAAGTACGGTAATGAGGACGGCAACACCCAAAGTTAGACCGATCATTGAAACTAAGGCAATAAAAGAAATAAAGTGGTTACTGCGCCGTGCGCGCGTATATCTCAACCCTATATATAGCGAGATTGGTTTAAACATACCATCTAGTCCGAGGTAATACATTATGGAAAATTTACAGCATCAAAGTGTCCCGTCCGAACGTCGTGTAATGTCACGAATTGATGCTGCCTTAAGAATCAATTATCAGATCATTTCAGACGATGTTGCCTTAAATGACCCTTACGATCCTAATTTTGTTTTACCGCGTTATTTTCTACTACTCGCAGAATTAGATCAATTTGATCATGCCCTAAACTACGAATTAGAACAATTAACTGAAAAAGATCAACAAATTGCTCGAATCTTATCCTTATTCAACCAAAAATTAAACCTTATTACGGGGTCTTTGTACGATGCAATTGTACAAAGCATGTTACCTGTGCCTGAACAGGTCAATTTTTCAGAAAGTGGTTTGAGCTTTTATAGTGACCGTGAATTAAATTCGGGCAGTTATATTCATGTCACGCTCAGCCATCCTGAAAATTTCTTTCATATCGCGGCAACTGCCCAAGTGGTGTATAGCCGTGAGGAAGAAAATGGCCAATATCGCACAGGTGCGTATTTTATTACCTTACACCCTCAAGACCGCGTCAAACTTACCGAAGCTGTCGCAATAAAACAAGGTAAAGATATCTGAGTAAAGCCTAACAAAATACAATTAAAAAGAAAGTGACTTTCAAATTCTATGTAGCTTTAAGCCTTGTTTAAGATGGTGATGATGATTTTATTTTTTGTGCCAAGCTGCGGCTGGTTTTTAAATCACGATAAAAATACAGGAATAAGCCTAACAACAATACCGATGCCCCCACAAAAACCATCATGGACAATGCTTCCTGATTAAACAATGCGCCAATCAATAAAGCCAGCATGGGCGTCATCACCGTTGTTAGCGATAAAGTGGTGGCCTGAATATTTTGCACCAACTTAAAATAACAGAACATGGCGATGAGTGAAGCCATGATCACGGTATAGAGCAAAGCGGCCATAGATTTCAAACTTGGCCAAGCTGTCGGAACATCTTGCCAAATAAAAGGCACAATACATAGGGCTGCAATAGTAGACACTAAAATTGAGCCTGTGGCTTGTGCAACAGGTTCAATCTTTGCATTGACCTTTTTAACCCAGAAAATGGACATCGCATAAGTCAGTACACTCAACAGCATTAAAGCAATCCCGACAGGGTGCACATGCTGCGTTTCTCCACCAAAACAAATAATGCCCAATCCAGTAATAGACACTAGCATACCCAACCACTGCAAACGTGCCAAATGCTGCTGAAATACAAAGCGACCAATCAAGCCTGCCATAATTGGCGCAAGTCCAAACATTAAAGCAATAATGCCCGAGCTTAAATAAGCTGTGGCAATGTAGGTAAAAATTTGCGAGCCAATTAAACTAAACGAGCCAGCTAAATAGCTGTGCCATGCCTGTGCATGACATGGAAAATGTACTTTGAATAGCAACAATAAAGTCACCGCCATGGGCAATGCTAGAAAGAACCGTAGCACCAATGCCCACAGCACGGGTAAATCCGACACACTCCACACAATCGCCAAAGGTGTCGTTGCCCAAATGAAAACCAATCCTGCATAGGTCATCATAATATTGGTTTTAGATGGCATATCGGGCTCGTATTAAGCAGTTTTACGTTTTTGCTTTTGAATGGTTTGGTCTAAGCTACTGGAAAACTCACGTTTATCTCGTTCTGAAATGGGTGCAGGTCCACCTGTTTGTACCCCCGCACCACGTAAGGTATCCATAAAATCACGCAAATGCAGCCGTGCTTTCACATTGGCTACCGTATACACTTCACCGCGTGGATGAATCGCAATTCCACCCTTCTCAATCACCTGAGCTGCAAGTGGAATATCCTGAGTGATCACAATGTCATGCGCTTTCATGCGGTCTACAATTTCCTGATCAGCTGCATCTGCACCATGCATGACCTGAATGGAATTGATGCGTACCGAAGGCGTGATGCCCACAGATTGATTGGCAACAAAGGTAACTTCTAGCTGATAACGATCTGAAGCACGTAGAATCACTTCTCTCAGAATTTTAGGCAATGCATCCGCATCGACCCAAAGTTTAAATGGCAGCACAGTACAACCCATCACAATAATATTGAACTAGTGTATCAAACTCACTGCAATACAGCCTGTTTTAAAATTTCAAATTATGCAGATGAAAGCATCCTGCAGACTATTTTTCATTACGATCTCAAATCGCTTTAGCTGATGTTGAATATATCGATGATCTCCTACATTTCTGTGAAATTTCAGCCAAAGACTTGAAAAATCAAAATAACCCTCGATCTAATAGTAAAGAACAGAACCCAACATCTAAAAGTGCTTATGAACAATCAAAATAGACCAGAAATCATCCGCATTGAAGATCAAAACTTCGGTAGCCATGTAGAACATTGGAATTTACTGACGGATGAACCCTGCACTGAAGTTCCAAAATGGTTAGGGCTGGCTCTAGATGCACCAATTATGCCAATGGGTTTGTGTCGCCAAGAATCAGAAATGGATCCTGCAACTTGGCTCATTCAAGGGCCAAGCAAACAAGCGGTACAGTTGGCGCAAGTAATTGCTGTTGAAAATAATAAACCACAAGCTGTTAAAATAGCTTTTCCGTGTTTTGAAAGTCCATACAAAGTCGAAGCCAAAATTGAACGTATAATTTGCTGTAAATCGAATACCCAAGCGGTGCTTAGACTCAATTTAGGCAATAACAGTATTGTATATGCCTTTGATAGTCTCTATAGCGTAAACCACCAGCAATACCAAAAAGACCAAAGCTATTGGGTACATTTAAATGCATGGGCATACGAACTGGAAACCGTGGCCGAAGGTGAACAATTAGTAGTAGATGATCCTGCTTCAATCAAACACCACCGTGCCTTAAATGATATTTTGGCTGCCAATGATGGCGTTGCACCACCAAATTTGCAGGAACAAATTGATGCATGGCAGCCCAAATCTGAAGATGATCAGGCACCTGTCACCGTCGATTTTTCTAAAATGGTGGCATATTTATATGGTGAAAATATTGGTCAGGAAGATGAAGCATGGTTTCAGGGCAACGTGGTTGGCAAAACCAGTTTTGAATTCATGAATCAAAACTATACTGTTTATGATGTCACCCTGATTCATGATGAAAATCAGCCTGCTATTTTGATTCGTATTGCGACTAAAAACCCTGCCCATCAAAATTTTGAAATTGGACAATACATTCGTGGCAACATCTGGATTCAAGCCTACATTCACAATAAAAAACAGTAAGTTATTTATTTAACCTTTCTAATCGCCCATCGATACAATGTATCTAAAAGATGGGCGATTTTTTATTTTATTTAGGGTTAAATCGTTACCTCTATAAAAGAATTGTGGATAAACTGCCGATTATTTAATCGTTTTAAATTCAAAATAGGCTCATTTATCCACAGTTTTAAATTTATTATAAATTCAAAAATCAACTCAATTTAAAATATAAGTTGTGGATAAATTATTTAAAATAGAATTACATCAAATAATCGCAAAGCCTTAAACAGCAAGGATTTGGAAAATCTACTGTAATTATTTCAATATCGATACTTAAATCTGCTTAAAATAAAATTAGTACTTTATTTAATCAATTTTTTATGCTAAAAATATGGCTTACTACATATTTAACGATAAATAGATCATCGGAAAATAATATCTATGAAAATCGTGCAAGAAGAAAACTTACAGCATGTTGAACATCAGTTAGAGCAACGCTACCAACTCGATGCAATGTCTTGCCTATTTTTTGCATTAGGCATGCTGCTCTCTGCTTATGCTTTACACTATTTTGTTTTCTAATATCTAATGTTCTAAGTTGAATTCTCTAAACTGAAGCCAAATACTCACCTTCATTCCAAAAAAAACCCAGCTTTTCAGCTGGGTTTTTGCTTTCGCTGAGCAATTAACCGTGACGTTTTGCAAAGTCATCCATAAAGTTCACGAGAGCTTGCACACCTTCTAATGGCACAGCATTATAAATACTTGCACGCATACCACCCACAGAACGGTGACCTGCCAAATTCAGTAAACGATTGTCTTCGGCTTCTTGCAAAAATGCTTTTTCAAGTGCTGCATCCGCTAACGTAAATGGCACATTCATGATTGAGCGGTTTGCTGTGTAAATTGGATTTGCATAGAAGTCACTTGAATCGATATAGCCATACAACAATCTAGCTTTTTCCAAATTGGCTTGATGAATTTTATCCACACCACCATTTTGCAATAACCACTCAAACACCAAACCAGATAAATACCATGCATAAGTTGCAGGAGTATTCACCATCGAATCATTTTTTGCTTGCGATGAATATTTCAAAATGCTTGGAATTTCTGGCTTAGCTTGATCAAGCAAGTCTTCACGTACAATGACGATGGTTAGACCCGCAGGGCCAATATTTTTTTGCGCACCCGCATAAATTAAACCAAATTTAGATACATCTAAAGGTGCAGATAAAATGCTCGATGAGAAATCGCATACCAATGGCTTATCTGTTTCAGGAATATTGGCAAACTGCAAACCACCAATGGTTTCGTTATCGGCATAATGCACATAAGCAGCATCGGCAGATAAATTCCATTGGCTTTGTTCGCTAATGGCATGTTTGCCTTCAATTTGAATACCCGCTTCTACGACATTGATATCGCCATAGCGCTGCGCTTCTTTTAATGCTTTTTCAGACCAAATTCCTGTATGGATATAATCTGCTTTGTTATTTTTACCCAACAAATTCAACGGAATTGCAGAAAACTGCAACGATGCACCACCCTGTAAGAACAATACTTTGTAGTTCTCAGGAATATTCATTAAAGTGCGTAAATCTGCTTCAGCCTTTTCTGCAACAGCCACATAGTCTTTGCTACGATGGCTCATTTCCATAATGGAAAGTCCCTTGCCATGCCAATCCAGCATTTCAGCTTGGGCTTTTTCTAAAACGGCTGTAGGTAATGCAGCAGGACCAGCACAGAAATTGTACGCGCGCATGATTTTTCCTTATCTATGTGAAACACAATAAAATGATGGCATTTAACCACATCTTGCCCTGACTTGCATAAAATTATTTCAATATCAAATGCCAGATGCAGTCATAAAATCAATCTTTCACAATATTTATTTGTAGCATTCTCAATTCATCATAAAATTTCAGGATAGATCAGTTTACTCACCAAACACCTGAATATTTAAATTCCGAATTTTAGGTTGCTGCGTTGTAGTTGCTGAATTTGCTACAGCATCAAAACTTACATCGTATTGCACCAAGTTTTTAGGATAAGCAATTTCATAACTGATTTTATATTGCTTGCCCTGATTGGCTTGTTGCTCAATTTTCTTAGTCATCAACGTGCGAGAACGCTCTGCATCTTTAGGAATAGACTTGGAAAACTTTTTCATGACCCGTTGATTGTCCTGAAAATACTGCTGCAACTCAGGCTCAAGATGTGTCAAAAACTGCTCATATTCACCATCACGTAATTGATCATAGGCAGCAAAGGCAACCTGTTGTTGTGCCGCCGTTGGTTCAGGCACCTGATCTTGTGATTGCTTACAGCCAACTAAACTCAGCATCGTTGCAGCAAAGATCAAAGCTACTTTTTTCTTCATCGTTGTTTCCATTTTGGCTCTGTAAGAATAAGGACGCCGAAGCGCCCTTATTTCTATCATTTTCTTTGCTCTTAATTGAATTACTTAGTCAGCACTTTCTTGATCATTGGCTGCATCGGTTGGTGTTGCTTCTGCTGCTGTTTCTGAAGTCTCTGAATTTTCTAAATCATCAGTTTCCTGATCTTCAATAAAATCGTCCTCTTCTTCAACTGTCTCAATCGCTTCTACGCCCACCAATGTTTCATTTTCACCCAAGCGAATTAAACGAACACCCTGTGCATTACGGCCTGTTTGCGCTACTTCAGATGCACGCGTACGCACCAAAGTACCACCATCAGAAATCAGCATCAGCTCTTTGCTTTCATCAATGGCAACCGCACCCACCAATTCACCGTTACGTTCCGAGGTTTTGATTGCAATAACCCCTTTACCACCACGTTTTTTAGTTGGGAAATCATCTACAGGCGTACGCTTACCATAACCATTGGCAGAAGCACACAGCACTTCGCCTGTTTCTGGAACAACAACTAAGGACACAATACGACTGATAAATGCTGAATCTGAACTATCTTCATCATCACCATCTACTTCTGCATCTTCGATGTCTTCAACTTGTGCTGAACCAAAGCTGACACGCATACCACGCACACCTTTGGCTGCACGCCCCATTGAACGAACATCGGTTTCTGCAAAACGAATCGCTTTACCTTCATTGGAGAACAACATAATTTGTTGTTCGCCATCAGTAATTGCAACACCAATTAAGGTATCTTCTTCATTCAGTTCAATGGCACGTAAACCATTCGAGCGAACGTTACTGAATTGTTCCAATTCAACACGCTTCACTGTGCCCGATGCTGTTGCCATAAATACATAGAAGTTTTTACGCAATGCTTCTGCTTGTGTAGCAAATTCAGCAATGATTTCATCATCTAGATCGGTTGCAGAAAGCTCCACACCCAATTGTTTTAACTGAACACGCAGTGCATCAGATAAATCATCACCATCTGCAAGCTCAGCAAAAGCAGCTTCTAGTTCAGCATAGTGAGCAGCAATAATGGCATTAGTCTGTAGATGTATCGCATTGGCTTTCACATAGCTACGGAAGTCTGCCAGACGTTCTGTAAATTTCTTCGGTGCATCAATCACAGGTAAAATCGCGGTGATGGTTTCATTGGCATCTAATGGCAACAAGTTCACCATTGGACGACCTTTTGCACCACGTGATGCTTGCGGCACTTCAAACACTTTCAGACGATAGACTTTACCTACATCGGTAAAGCACAGTACTGTTGCGTGGTTAGAGGTCACAATTAAATGCTGTACGTAATCGTCTTCTTTCATTGACGTTGCAGATTTACCACGACCACCACGACGCTGCGCAGCATAATCAGACAATGGCTGAGTTTTCGCATAACCTGTTTGTGAAACAGTCAGAACCACTTGTTCTTCTGGAATTAAATCTTCACGAGAGAAATCGATGCGTGATTCTACAATTTCAGTACGGCGTGCATCGCCATACTGTTGTAAAACCTGCGCCAATTCTTCACGAATCACACCCATCAACAAATTAAAGTCATTCAAAATTGCGGTCAATTCAGCAATCTGTGCCAAAATTTCAGAATATTCTGCATGTAATTTGTCTTGTTCCAGACCTGTTAAACGATGCAGACGTAATTCTAAAATTGCAGTCACTTGCGTAGGTGACAAACGGTAAATCTGTCCCTCCAAACCGAATGGACGATTTGGGTCTTCGCCTTCAATTTCATCTGGACGTACAGATACTGAACCTGCTTTTTCCAATAACGCCACGACACCGCCTGCAGCCCACTCGCCTGCCTGTAAACGCTCGCGCGCTTCGGCTGGGTTGGCAGAAGATTTAATGGTTTCGATGATGGCATCAATATTGGCTAAAGCAACGGTTAAGCCTTCTAAGATATGCCCTCGTTCACGTGCTTTACGCAATTCAAACATGGTACGGCGAGTCACTACTTCTTGGCGGTGACGAATAAATGCCGCAATAATATCTTTTAAGTTCATCAACTTTGGCTGACCATTGTCTAGGCAAACCATGTTGATGCTGAATGAGTTTTCTAATTGCGTATTCAAGAACAGATTGTTCACAATCACTTCAGCGTTTTCACCACGCTTTAAGTCAATTGCAATACGCATCCCTTCCTTATCGGACTCATCACGTAGTTCAGAAATACCTTCGAGTTTCTTTTCTTTTACCAGTTCAGCAATACGCTCAATGGTTTTCGCTTTATTAACCTGATAAGGGATTTCAGTAAAGACGATGGTGGTACGACCAGTTTTTTGATCTTCCTCAAAATGGTACTTACCACGAATATGCAAACGGCCTTTACCTGTACGGTAAGCATCTACAATGCCTGATTTACCGTAAATAATACCGCCTGTAGGGAAGTCTGGACCTGTAATATGTTCCATCAACCCTTCAATAGAAATATTTGGATTGTCTGCATAAGCCAAACACGCATGTACTACTTCGGTCATGTTGTGTGGCGCCATATTGGTCGCCATACCTACCGCAATACCCGCTGCACCGTTCACCAGTAAGTTTGGAATACGGGTTGGCATGACTTGAGGAATACGCTCAGAGCCGTCGTAGTTATCTTCCCAGTCAACTGTGTCTTTTTCTAAATCGGCCAACAGTTCATGGGTTAATTTACGCATACGCACTTCGGTATAACGCATAGCTGCTGCGCTATCGCCATCAATCGAACCGAAGTTACCCTGACCATCGACCAATTGATAACGCAAACTAAAGTCTTGCGCCATACGAACAATGGTTTCATAAACAGCGGAGTCACCATGCGGGTGATATTTACCGATGACGTCACCGACTACACGGGCAGACTTTTTGTAAGCTTTGTTGTAGTCATTGCCCAATTCGTGCATTGCGAATAGCACACGACGATGCACAGGTTTTAGACCATCTCGTACATCTGGCAGCGCACGTGACACAATCACGCTCATCGCATAGTCTAAATACGAGTGCTTGAGTTCATCCTCAATGGCAATCGGTCTAATTTCCGATACGCTCATGCATACTCCTTATTCTGCAAACAAATTTTGCTTGCATTTTATATGTCGTAAAACTTGCAAATGATTAGCCTGAAATGCAGGCTAAAAATAAAATACAGCGAAAAATTATAGCATATACACCTGTGTTTTTGTGCTTTAGAGATGATCTTAATCTTGTTAATTTACTTAAATTTAGTGATGTTTTTTTATACTAATTTAAAAATTAAATTTATATAGCTTGGTCCACTTTTATCCGAATATATTCAATATGATTTTTGCATTATTAATTTAAAAAAACACATCAACTTTTCTATAGACTAACGTGCTTGAACCAGCAAAGGATGTTGCGATCAGACTAGTTAAGTATTTTCCTGTAACTCGTGACTGCAACCACCAGCAAAATAGGCAATAGCATCTCTACGCCTTCTTCAATGGTCATAATAATGACCTCGGTATGCTGCATCAGCTTGATATTAAAGTCTTCATTTAAAGTCGAGCTGGTACGGTCCAACAGCTTGCTCAAACCACCACACAATACCGTCAAGGCAATAAACAGGTAGGCAATATTCGGATTCGACTTAAATTGACGAATGGCCTGCACAAAAATCTTGGCCAGATTGAAAAATACGAAAATAATCGCCAACAGCAAGATAAAACCTAACAGCTTGTCCATAAAAGGAATTTCTGCACTGCGATAAAAATTGGTTTTAATAAAGCTGTCATCGAATAGACGTTTATGAAAATCCATTTCCCTTAAGCCCAACAGCGCAGCGCCCAAAGCGGTAAAAATACGTGTCTTTAACTTCAGCTCCGTATTCAGCACACACAGTACAGCCAGCAAATACCAGAGCCAGGCACTAAAGGTCTCAAACGGTCCCGACTCGCTAAACAGGAATTGAGTCACTTGAACAGGTGCAAATAAGGCGGTATGAACACAAACACCAATATAAATGCCGATCAGCAGAAAACTGATAAATAAGATGTGAGCAGTTTTGGACAGGGACATTACAACGCGGGATAAAAAATGAAAGGCGAATTCTATCACTTTTCACTCAAATGAAACACAAATCTTTTATAAGGCACAGTCATCCTTATTTTCAGGCATAAAAAACGCCCCTGAACAAAACAGCAAAGTAATACTTTTACTGCTTGCGCAAGAGCGTCTTTTTAACCGAAGTTCAGGAATTAGATTTTAGAAACCAATTCTGGAACAACAGTGTTCAAATCACCCACTAACCAGTAGTCTGCTACTGCATTAATTGGTGCTTCTTCGTCTTTGTTGATTGCAACAATCACTTTAGAGTCTTTCATACCTGCCAAGTGCTGAATCGCACCTGAGATACCTACAGCGATGTACAAATCAGGTGCAACGATTTTACCTGTTTGACCAACTTGCATGTCGTTAGGAACGAAGCCCGCATCAACCGCTGCACGTGAAGCACCTTGTGCTGCACCAAGTTTGTCCGCTAATGGATCGAGTACTTTGTGATAGTTCTCACCAGAACCTACACCACGACCACCTGAAACCACAATACGCGCTGCTGTTAATTCTGGACGCTCTGATTTCACAATTTCTTCAGATACGAACTTAGATATACCCGCATCACCTTGTGATGCAGCAGCTTCAACTGCAGCTGAACCACCTTCTGCAGCGACAGGATCAAATGCTGTACCACGTACAGTACCCACCACAATCGCTTCTGAAGATTCTACAGTCGCAATTGCGTTACCTGCATAAATTGGACGCTTGAATGTTTTTGCAGAATCTACAGCTACGATGTCTGTGATCATGCTGACATCAAGAAGTGCAGCCGCACGCGGTAAAATGTTTTTACCTGTTGTTGTAGAAGCAGCAAGGATATGGCTATAACCTTTGCCTAACTCTGCAACAAGTTTTGCAACGTTTTCAGCCAATTGATTTGCATAAGCAGCATCATCAGCAAGCAATACTTTGCTTACGCCTGCAACTTTAGCTGCTTGGTCTGCAACTGCTTGTGCACCAGAACCCGCAACCAATACAGTGATATCACCACCGATTTTTTGAGCTGCA